>JAURNF010000265.1 GCA_030830285.1 Candidatus Kapaibacterium sp. | reverse complement strand
GCACTCAGCACAGTGACGGTAGAAGGGGAGATTGGAACTGCTCGAGACATGGTACTCGACGATACCTTCACGGGTAACGTCGTTGTATCGCTTCTCGATGGAACACGTATGATCTCCGTTGTTGATAACGACGTTCACCAAACGGTCAACACGTTTTCAAAGCCAGGTCCTGCGCTTTGTCGAGGCGCATTTGTCGTGAAGAACGGTCGATTCACCGCAACGTTCGTCGTGCCAAAAGACATCTCGTTCTCAACGCAGCGCGCTGGATTGTTTGGTTATGCTGCAAGCGAAGACGATCGCTACGCTATGGGCGTAACCGACAAGGTCACAGTTGATGGCGTGACAACCGTCGTTGATCCGGAATCGACCGGGCCTGCAATGCAGATCTTCCTCGATTCACGAAGCTTCCTCCCAGGAAGTATCGTTCGCAAGAGTCCGATTCTGATTGTTGACCTTGAAGATGAAACCGGTATCAATACCACTGGCGTTGGCATCGGTCATGATATCGAAGCAACGTTCGATCGCGATCAACGCACAGAAGTTCTCACGCCATACTTCGCGACGTCGCTCACGAATAGCCGAGCTGGCAGCGTTCAGAAGCAGATCTTTGGTCTCGCCGACGGACTGCACACCGTGACGGTTCGTGCATGGGACGTGCTCAATAATGTGAGCTGGGCGCAGACAACATTCCGGATCACCTCGTCGACGCCATCGATAGCCACTGGGGGCCTGACGAATTACCCGAATCCGTTTTCGTCACGTACCACAATACGATTCGTGCATGCGAGTCAACTACCGTTCAATGCTGATATCCTGATCTATGACATGGAGGGACGTCTTGTTCGGGAGCAAGCAATGCGCATCGTCGACATGCAAACCGCCGATGTTGATTGGGACGGACGTGACGGGATTGGTGCACCACTGCCATCGGGGTCATACCAAGCTGTTGTTCGGCTTACCTCCGACCAAGGGGCAAGCAGCTTCGTAAGTGGGAAACTTACCCTCATTCGCTAACTTTGTTCTTCATTGCGAGCTAAGGAGAGATCATGACGCTACTCCGCACCTGCGGAATTCTCGTTTGCACTGCACTTCTGTCAGTGACCTCAATGTATGGTCAGGCAGGGGGCGCTGCAGTCCCATTCCTGCTGATTAGCCCTGATGCACGTGCTAGCGGTATGGGAGACATCGGTACGGCTATCGCCGACGATATCAACGCTGTATTCTGGAACCCTGGCGGATTGGCATTTGCCAACGAATCCAATCAAGTAGCACTGAGCTATTCGAAGTGGCTGCCGCAGTTCAATGCCGACCTGTTTTACTCGTACGGCACGTACGGCACGTACGTTGACGCAATCGGTGGAACATTGGCTGGTACGTTCATCTTCATGAATCTTGGTGAGTTCACCAAGACCAACGAGAATGGACAAGCACTCGGCAAGTTCCGCTCGAACGAGTTCTGCCTCGGGATTTCATACGGAACGGAGATCGCTCCCGACCTCGGTGCAGGCGTTCAAGTGAAATATATCCAGTCGAACCTTGCACCAGCAAGTGTTGGTGGATCGGGCGCAGGCACGGGTGTATCGGCTGCGTTCGACCTCGGCTTCCTTTGGACACCTTCAAAGCTGTCGATGTTTGGCGCGAACCTGGACAACACGATTCGTCTCGGTGTGAATCTCCAAAACGTTGGTCCGAAGATGACCTACGATAAGGAGTCGGATCCACTCCCAACGAACCTTCGCCTTGGTGCAGCAGTGAAGCTTGTTGAAGATGAGTTCAATGATCTCACGATTACGGCCGACTTCATGAAGCTTCTCGTGAAGCGTGACTCACTCAGCTCGGACCCAATTCCGAAGTCGTTCGTCACAGCATGGGGTCGCGGCGGCATCGAAACCGGTGTCGGTATGGAGTACATCTACGACCGCATCGTCGCACTCCGTGGTGGCTACTTTACCGAACCAGCAGCGGCTGGTGCTCGTGAGTACTTCACACTTGGTGCAGGTGTTCGCTATGATGTATTCAAGCTTGATTTCAGCTACTACATCACCGTCGAGCAGAATCACCCACTTGGCAATACCTTGCGCTTCTCGCTCTTGGTTGACTGGGGTGGAACGCCTGAGAACTAATGTAGCTCCACGCTACATCTGCTAATGATGAATTCCCAGCGGCGATCTCACTCCTGAGATCGCCGCTGTCGTTTTCGGACGTACCAGACGATGGCGGCTAGGACAATCACGCCCGTGACTACCCATCCATACACTGACAGCCAACGATCAATACTGCGCCAGTTTTCGCCGACAGCTGATCCAGCATAGATCAGTAGGGCATTCCATATCGTGGCACTGATTGCGCTCAGGACGACGGTCCGAACAAACGGCTGTCGAGTTATCCCAGCAACAAACGACACCACAGCGCGCGTGCCTGCAAGAAATCGATTCCCGAGGACAATCAGTCCGTGATACTTGGCAAACCACGTCTCTACGCGAGTGATGAGGGATGGCGTGATGAACGGAACCAATGGTGATTCCGCGAGCGCTGTCCCATACCGCGCACCAAGAGCGTACGCTGCGGCAAATCCCAACACCGAACCACTCGTTGCGGCAATTAGCGTTGGTGTGAAGCCAACGACATCTGTGCCTACCAGCGTACCAAGTACCACCAAGACGACGTCGCTTGGGCTTGGTGGGAAGAGATTCTCAATGAAGGCAAACCCGAATGCCATCGCGAGAATCCCAACCGCTGGGAGGTGCTCAAGAAATGCAATAATTGGCTCGATCATACGCGATTCACCATGTGTGATTCTCAACCTACGACAAACAGGTCGTAATTTGCGACTTCTCTAACATGAGGATTCCATGAAAGCGTTTGAAAACGAAGTATACCTTGATTTCACCAAGCCTGCTATTGCGGCTAAGCAATGCGCAGCAATCGATGCTGTTCGTAAGAAGTTCGGCAAAGAGTATCCGAATATCATCGGTGGAAAGAAGGTCACAACCAAGGCAAAGACGCTCAGCATCAATCCATCTGCGACGTCCGAAACAATTGGGGTGTTCCAGAAGTCTGGTGCCGACGATGCCGAAAAGGCAATGAAGGCAGCACTCAAGGCATTCGAAGATTGGAAGAACGTGCCGATGAAGAAGCGCGCAGCTGTGCTCTTCAAAGCCGCAAACATCATGCGTCGCCGTCGACTCGAAATCAATGCATGGATGATCTCTGAAGTAGGGAAGAATTACCTCGAAGCTGATGCTGATACATGCGAGGCAATTGATTTCCTCGAGTTCTATGGACGTGATGCGGTCCGTCTTGCTGGGCCGCAGCCAATCGTACCTCAGCCAGGCGAGAAGAACGAACTTGTCTATGTCCCTCTGGGCGTTGGTGTGGTCATTCCACCATGGAACTTCCCGTTTGCGATCCTTGCGGGTATGTCGTCGGCAGCAATTGTGGCAGGCAACACTGTTGTGCTGAAGCCATCGAGTGATTCGCCAATGATGGGCTGGCTGTTTACTGAGATCATGAAGGAAGCGGGTCTTCCCGCTGGTGTGCTGAACTTCCTCGTGGCCTCTGGTGCAGAAGCGGGTGACTATCTCGTTGGACATCCAAAGACACGTTTTATCTCCTTCACGGGCTCGATGCAGGTTGGCCTGCATGTCAATGAACTTGCAGCAAAGACTGCTCCTGGTCAGATCTGGATCAAGCGTGTGGTAGCAGAGATGGGTGGTAAGGATGCCATCGTCGTTGATGCTGAGTGCAACGTAGATGAAGCAGTGGCGGGTGTAGTTGCCGCCGCATTTGGGTTCCAAGGTCAGAAGTGCTCGGCATGCTCTCGCGCCATTGTAGACGCTAAGGTGTATGACGAGTTTGTTGCGAAGCTCAAGGTTGAAGTCGATAAGATCACGATCGGCGATGCAAAAGACAACATTCGCATGGGACCTGTTGTAAGCGCTCGTGCTGAAAAGACGATTCTCGATTACATCAAGATTGGTGCGAAGGAAGGCAAGCTGATTGCAGGGGGCAAGAAGGTCGCCGGACTCAAGGGCTACTATATCGAGCCAACGGTGATCGTGAACGTCAAGCCCACATCTCGCATCATGCAAGAAGAGATCTTCGGTCCAGTACTTGCAGTATGTAAGGCAAAGAACTTCGACGACGCACTTGCTATCGCAAACAACACGATCTACGGTCTAACGGGTGCAGTCTACTCCGATAACAAGAAGAAGATCGCACGAGCTCGTGAAGAGTTCCATTGCGGCAATCTCTATCTCAACCGCAAGTGCACTGGAGCGATGGTTGGTGGACACCCATTCGGTGGCTTCAACATGAGCGGTACAGATTCGAAGGCCGGTGGACACGACTACCTCCTTCTCTTCCTCCAAGCAAAGTCAATCGCAACAAAGATCCGATGAAGCAGTTCGTCGTGTGCACGCTGTGCACCATGCTTATAACCTCGACGATGTGGATGAACCCGGCATCAGCACAAGTGATGCCGGGCTCTCATCAAGCATCGTATGGAGAGTTCCATGGCACGTGGTTCCATAGTACCTTCATTGAGGTCTTACACAAAACATCGTCATTGGAACAGGCGATTGCAGCGAAGTCTGAGCGTGAGCCACTGTACACGGTGATCGACTCGAACGACCAGAAGGGGAATGTGCGAGTTGGACTCTCGGTTGGTCGCGAGGAACGTGGACTGATCTTGAAGACGCAGGTGCCTAACATCGGCCTCAAGTGGGCGATCGGTACAGAGGACGCACCTGTCTGGATGGTTGCCAGCGACGTTCGACAGAATTCCTACATCGCGCTCACAGAACTTGACAGCATCGAAAAGAAACCGATCGTGTTAGGGAAGCTTCCTTCGAAGAACACTGATCCGTTGTTCATCCTCAAACGTATGGTGAACACTTCTGTGCTCTCAGGCACATGGGTCGATACACGGGGTAAGACGGTGTCGTTCACGCAAACGATGGTGGCGACCATTGATGGTGCAACCTTTCCGTACGAGCTGTCAATCGATCCTTCGACTCTTCGCATTACGCTTTCGTCAACGCAAGGCAAGCCACGAAGCTATATCGTCAACCGCACTGGCGCGATGCTAACACTCACGCCTGTAGGTACGAAGAACGCACCACGCCCACTGATTCTGCGTCGCGCATAACTGCGAGATTCTGACAAACGCACTCTAACTCCATTATTACTATGGGGTTGCGTATGTTCCATCATTTCTCGTATCTTTGCCGTCCTATTCCAATCGCAACATCTATTTCGAAGAAGGATACCATGCACCCCAAGGTAAAGAACATTGAGAACCTTGCTACTGCGGAAGCATTCGAGCAGCGCAAGGCCAAGGCAGGCGATCTCTCCCCAGAGATTCCATCGTTCCGTCCAGGCGACACAGTGAAGATCGCTGTCCGCGTTGTGGAAGGCGAAAAGGAACGCATTCAGAATTTCCAAGGCGTTGTTATCGCACGTCGCGGAAGTGGCATGAACGAGACATTCCGTGTACGGAAGATCTCCAACGGTGTGGGTGTTGAGCGCATCTTCCCGATTCACTCGCCAATCATTCAGTCGCTTCAAGTGCTGAAGGAAGGCACAGTTCGTCGCGCCAAGTTGTACTACTTGCGCGGAATGAGCGAAAAGAAGATTCGTCAAAAGCTGTCGTAAGGAAATCGCCCCGATCTCATCGGGGCTTTTTTTTGGGTTATACCTATGAATGTTACGCTCTGTTCAATCGGTGACGAAGTCCGCATAGGACAAGTCATCAATACCAATGCATCCTGGATTGCTGCTGCGTGCACTGCAATTGGTTGCACGGTAGGAGAGCATGTCACAATAGGTGATGAAGCGTCGTTGATTACATCGACGCTCGATCGACTTTGTCTCGTGAGTGATGTTGTGATCATGACGGGCGGACTGGGTCCGACGCATGATGATATCACAAAGGATGTCGTCGCAGCATATACGCATGACACGCTTACTGAATCGGCAGAGTGGAGGTCGCATCTCAACGCATGGATGTCGCAGCGCGGTCGCGAACTCACTGAACGCAATCAACGTCAAGCATTGCTCCCATCACGTGCGACGATTCTTCCGAATCCACACGGCACGGCTGCTGGGATGTTGTTGCATCACAACGGCACGGTGCTCGTTGTGCTGCCAGGTGTGCCCACGGAGATGAAGGCCATCATGGATCAGTCGGTGTTGCCGTGGCTTGCTGCGCGCATCGCTGAGAGCACTGTCGCGAGCACAACGTATCGAACACTGATGACGGTTGGAATAGCAGAGAGTTCGCTGGCTGACCTTCTGGGTGACCCATCGCAGTTCCTTGGTACGTCGACGCTAGCATTCCTGCCGAACTATCTCGGTGTGCGAATGCGTGTTGGCGCTACCGGAACGACGCAGCAGGAGCGCAATGATGAACTTGATCGCGTGTGTTCGTACATCTACGAACGCGCACAGCGCTTCATCTACGCCGAAGGGGAACACTCGTTAGCAGAAGTGGTTGGACGCTTGCTTACTGAACGCGGAGAGACGCTGTCAGTTGCTGAATCCTGCACGGGTGGACTCTTGGGTGGGGCATGCACGGACGTGTCGGGGAGTAGTGCGTGGTTCATGGGTGGTATGCTGGTGTACAGCAACGAGAGTAAAGTCCAGCAACTTGGTGTTGATGCGTCGGTGATTGACCAGCAGGGAGCAGTGAGCGAGCCTGTTGCGATTGCGCTTGCAAATGGTGTCCGCAGCCGATTTGGTACGACGTATGGAATTGGCATCACGGGCATTGCTGGTCCAACTGGAGGAAGCGAAGCCAAGCCAGTCGGTACCGTGTGGATTGCACTTGCTGGTCCGACAGTAACCGATGTACATCGATTTCAGTTTGGGAATGATCGCCGCATCACACGCGAACGCAGCGTGGGAGCAGCATTGGGGTTACTGTGGAAGATCATCCGTTAACCATCCTTGCAATAGAAACGTCATGCGACGATACCGCAGCAGCCGTTGTGCGCGGTGGCGAGGTATTGAGCAATGTTGTCTCTTCGCAAGACGTTCACAATCTCTACGGCGGAATCGTCCCTGAACTAGCCTCACGTGAACATGTACGTGGCATTGGACCCATTGTGCGTGCAGCATTACACGATGCATCGTGCGCAATGGATCACATTGATGCAATCGCCGTCACCTACGGTCCGGGCCTTGCGGGCTCCTTGCTCGTTGGAGTACACATGGCGAAGGGACTTGCCGTGCGCTTCCAAAGGCCGATCGTACCGATCCATCACATCGAGGCGCACCTCTATTCTGGATACCTCGAGCATCCATCGCTTCCATATCCTAGCGTGTGCTTGGTCGTAAGTGGCGGACATACGAGCATCTTCCGCATCGATAGTCCAACGTCGTATCGCATTCTTGGCTCAACCCGCGATGATGCAGCAGGGGAAGCGTTCGATAAGATTGCGAAGCTTGTTGGCCTGGGATATCCGGGCGGACCGCATGTTGACCGCCTCGCTCGCGCTGGAAATCCAGAGCGCTTTCAATTCCCACGCGGTCTGCGTGATACGAGCGACGATGACTTCTCCTTCAGTGGACTCAAGACGTCGGTGCGTCGGGAAGTGGATCGTCTTCGTGCCACCGGAGCGACACTCCCACTCGAAGATATCTGCGCGAGCGCACAACGAGCAATCGTCGATATCCTTGTGCAAAAGACGATGCGTGCTGCCGATCGTGAAGGTGTGCGAGCCGTTGTCATTGCTGGTGGTGTAAGCGCCAACAGCGAACTCCGTGCACGGATGCAGGAAGAGGCAGATACACGGTCGATTGCCTTTGTTGCACCACGGATGGACTATTGCGTTGATAACGCCGCCATGATTGGCTTTGTAGCAGCACTACGTGTAACACGTGGGGAGTGTACGACGGAGTTGTATCCTCCGTCGTTCACGATTTCACCTCGGGCATTGCGGGCCGACGTTACGGCTTGATCGCACCCTTGACTTCATCGACAATGCTCTGAACTGCGTCAGCCACTGAATCGGCTGCAGTATCAATGGCAGCACCAATGCGCTTTCCTACCTCATCTACTGAGTAGTTCAGGCTTGGATAGAGTGGGAACTGACGGCAGAAGTGCTTCACGTCGCCCTTTACTGCGCCGTAGACATCTTCCTTACCAACGTTTGTAATCACGCGATCGATCAATCGCGCGATGTGACGCATGTCATCTTCCTTGAAGCCGCGACTCGTCATCGCTGCTGCACCAAGACGAATACCGCTAGTAACCAGTGGTGGCTGCGTGTCGTACGGCACGGCGTTCTTGTTGCAGGTAATGCCTGATGCATCAAGTGCAAGCTCTGCGGCCTTGCCTGTGACGTTCTTGTTGCGAAGGTCAATAAGCATCAAGTGATTCTCTGTGCCACCCGAAACGATGTTGTAATCGAGCTTCATCAGCTCGTCTGCCATCGCTTGTGCGTTGCGAATCACCTGCTTTGTGTATTCATCGAATTCATCGGTAAGGCACTCGCCAAAGGCAACAGCCTTGGCAGCGATCACGTGCATGAGCGGTCCACCCTGAATTCCTGGCATCACCATCGAATCGAGGAGCTCGCCCATCAACTTTGTTCGACCACTCTTCGGTGCGACCTTGCCAAATGGGTTCTCGTAGTTCTTGCCCATCACAATCAATCCACCACGTGGACCCCGAAGTGTCTTGTGCGTGGTCGACGTAACGATGTCGCAGTAGGGAACTGGACTTTGCAGACGCCCCTTTGCGATAAGTCCGGCAGGATGTGCAATGTCAGCAAGCAAGAATGCTCCAACCTTGTCAGCAATCTGGCGGAAGGCAGCAAAGTCGATCTCTCGTGAATAGGCACTCGCGCCTACAGTGATCATCTTTGGCTTGTGCTCCATCGCGAGCTTCTCAACCACATTGTAGTCGATGCGACCAGTTTCCTTGTCGAGACCGTATCCAATGAAGTTGTAGAACATGCCCGAGAAGTTCACTGGCGAGCCGTGCGTAAGGTGCCCACCGTGAGAGAGATCCATTCCGAGAACAGTATCACCTGGCTTGAGGTACGTGAAGTACACAGCCATGTTGGCACCAGAACCCGAGTGCGGTTGCACGTTTGCATACTCTGCACCAAAGAGCGTCTTCAGTCGATCAATAGCTATGTTCTCTGCCACGTCAACCCACTCACAACCACCGTAGTAACGCTTGCCGGGATATCCTTCTGCGTACTTGTTCGTGAGGATGCCACCCTGGGCTTCCATCACCGACAGAGAGGTGAAGTTCTCGCTTGCGATCAATTCGATTTTGTCGCGCTGACGCTCGTATTCGCCTTGAACGGCATTGTAAACTTCTGGGTCTGAAGAACGGAGGTGTGGGTACATGATGACTGGTTTGATGCGTGATGTGGTTTCAAATTCTGTTGTCGTTTGCTACGGCGCTACTTCACAACACGAAGTGGAAGAACAACGTTCGCATTCGACGAGTGAACACGGAGCATATATGCTCCTGTAGCAAGCGCGGATGTCGAGACAGGGACAACTGGACTCGCAACGGGGAGATTGCTGGTAAGCGTCGTTACCTGACCCGATGGATCGATCGCCTCGATGGTGACAAATGAGCCAACCCATGACGTCGGCAATGAAACTGTTGTGTGATCTGTCGATGGGTTTGGTGCAAGCATCACGACGCCGTCTTCAACCTCTTGCACTGAAGTGAAGATATCGATACCACAAATCGTCTCGCCAGTTGTCGCGTGAACTAGGCACACAAAAGGAACTGTGGTTGAATCAAGACCGGGTCCGCCATCGAAAGGTGCCCAGTTAATCAGCCAGAATGGTGTTTGTGCTGGGAATCCGAATGCCTCCTCTGGCGAGGTCGTCAAAACAACGAGCGAAGGCGTACTATCGGGATGTGCCGTGCGGAACTGCTGATAGTTTGCATTTCCGTTCAAACGGGTGGCAAGATTAGAACCTTCGATGTAGTTCGACGGGAGTGGAATATTCCCGATGCCGTCAACAGGAATATCTGTTCCAGGACCACCGCCACCGCCGAGGAGCGTGCGCGCATCCTGACATGCGATGATCAGGCGTACCATCGGAACAGTCACAACAGAGTCGGTAGGCCCCGTAATGTATGCGTAGATCCAGAGTCGAGCCTTGCCATCCTTCGGATTCATCGACAAATCGATGGGAGGAGATGTTGAGTCTACCGCGATCGGGAAACCAACACTGATGAGTGAAACTAACCGTGCATTTGCGGCAGCGCCGCCTGCGGCGGTCCGAGCGGCCGAAGAACAGTCTTTCGGTGCGAATGGGGAGAGGAGGTCAAACTGTGCAGATGCCCCGGTGATGGCGAGAATGCCAACAGCGAACAGGAGTGCAAGATGCTTCATTGTGGTGCCTTGAAAATGGTCAACAAAAATACGCCAGAATTGGGTCGGGAAACGATACCGTCGCGTAGTTTTGTAGCATGACAAAACACGAATGGTTTAGTGTCGCACGAACGGTGCTCGCATCGCGTGCCATCGACATTGTCGAAGAAACAGAACTCGCTCCCTCGGGTCAGGTCACATACCAGTTCTCGGCAAAGGGACATGAACTCTCGCAGGCCATTCTGGCGCATCACATGCACCATGGACGTGATGGCGCAACGGTGTACTACCGATCACGACCATTCGTGATTGGCGCAGGTATGAGCTTCGAGGAGTCGTTCTCGGGTCCGCTCGCTCGTGCAGGTAGCCGGAATGGTGGACGTGACATTGGTGTTGTGCACCATCTCCCGAATCGAACAGGCGTGACTGTACTTCCTGCAAGTGGCGACGTTGGTGCGCAGTACACACCATGCGTGGGCTGGGCACAGGCGATCACGTATCGCACGCGCGTGATGCAGGACGACGCCTGGAAGGGTGCAATTGCCGTTGCCCTCGGTGGTGATGGATCGACAGCCACAAACGGTTTTTGGGCAGCACTCAACATCGCGACAACCATCAAGCTGCCGATGATCTTCTTCATCGAAGACAATCAGTTTGGCATCAGCGTGCCGGGGACATTCCAAACTCCGGGCGGTAACATCGCACAGAATCTTGGTGCGTTTGGGAATCTGCGCATCGTTGAAGTTGACGGCACAAATCCTGACGAAGCCGACCGTATGATTGGCAAGACCATTGCGCATGTGCGCGAGACGCAGTCGCCAGTACTCATTCGTGTTCGCGTACCGCGTATCTGCGGACACTCAGGAGCTGATAGTCAGTCGTACAAAACACAACAGCAAAAGGACGAAGAACTCGCTCGTGATCCAATCGTGAAACTGCGTGAGTTCTTCCTCAAGAAGAACTATGTCGATGCCGCAGGTTGGGACGCTCTCGTTGCGGAAGTCGATGCTGACGTACGTGCTGCAAGTCAAGCAGCACTTGCACAACCAGAACCCGTTCCAGCCGATGCCCTTACGAAGGCATTCGACGAAGGACAGCCACCTCTTCACGGAGGTATGGCTGCCGAGGGCGTCGAGCCACCAGCGGCGTCTGGTGCCAAGGTTGAAGAAGGACCGCGTATCAATCTCATTGAAGCGGTGAAACGCACGCTCGACGTCGAGCTACGCATGAACAATCGCGTCGTTGTCTTCGGTGAAGATGTCGGCGTGAAAGGGGGCGTGCACGGCGCAACAGTCGATCTTCAGACGCGACACGGTGCAGATCGCGTGTTTGATACGTCGCTGAGCGAAGAAGGCATCATTGGCCGTGCCGTCGGTATGGCGATGGCTGGTCTCGTCCCAGTGCCAGAGATTCAATTCCGGAAGTACCTCGATCCAGCAACTGAGCAGATCAACGACGCGGGAACGATTCGTTGGCGCACGAACGGCGACTTCGCAGTGCCGATGGTTGTGCGTATTCCCGTAGGATTCTCAAAGCGCACTGGCGATCCATGGCACAGCGTCAGCGGTGAAGCAATCTTTGCGCACACAATTGGATGGCGTGTCGCTATGCCGTCAAACGCACAAGATGCAGTCGGTCTGCTCCGGACAGCGCTTCGTAGCAACGATCCAACATTCTTCCTTGAACATCGCGCGATTCAGGACACTGCTCCTGGACGTGGTATCTATCCTGGTGATGACTACGTGGTGCCGTTTGGCGTAGGAACAGTTGTTCGCGCAGGTACACGTGCTACAATCGTCACCTGGGGCGAAATGGTGCACCGTGCGAAGAGCGCTGTTGAGCTTACTGGAGAAGACATCGAGATTATTGATCTGCGAACGATTGTGCCGTGGGACCGTGAACTAGTTCTGTCGTCAGTTGCAAAGACAAACCGCTGTATGGTGTTGCACGAGGACACAATCACGGGCGGCTTTGGCGCTGAAATCGCGAGCGTTATCATGGGTGAGGCATTCCGAAGCCTCGATGCACCTGTCGTTCGCTGCGCACCTCCAGACGTTCCTATTCCGTACAACAAGGGAATGATGGATGCGGTGATTCCACCCGTCGAACGCGTTGCTGCCGAGCTGATGGATCTGTTGAAGTTCTGATGACATGAAGAAACTCGTTCTTCGGAAGTCGCATGTAAACGCTCAAGGGCGGACGTATCGAATTCCGTATGAACAGGTTCTCAACGAGCAACAACTCCGTGCCGTGATGCACACCACTGGGCCAGCACTGGTGCTGGCTGGTGCGGGAACAGGGAAGACGCGCACACTAACGTATCGTGTAGCGCGCCTCGTTGAGGATGGCATCGACCCGGCATCGATTCTGTTGATGACCTTTACGCGAAAGGCTGCGTCTGAAATGCTCCGTCGGTCGGCTGCATTGCTCGACGGACGCTGTGAACGCGTTGCTGGGGGTACATTCCATGCCTTTGCCTACGCCTGTCTGCGTCGTTTTGGCTTTGACGCTGCAATATGCGACGGCGAACAGTCAACAACGCGTCCCGTGCGCGTGCTCGATCAATCGGATGCACAGGACGTGATGAATCTCGTTCGAGGCAGATTCGACGTCGCAGCTCTGAAGAAGCGATTTCCGCAAAAGGGAACGCTACACGACATGTATAGCGCAACGGTGAATACCTCCCGACCACTCGTTGACGTGATTGCTGCAGACTACTCGCAGTTCGTTGATTACACAGACAAGATCACCGAAGTCATCCAGGCATACAACGCCTACAAATACGGTAACGGCTTGGTTGACTACGACGATCTCTTGCTCTATGCACTCTCGTTAACTCGTCATCCTGAAATTGGTCCGATACTTCGTTCGCAGTACAAGCATATCATGGTCGACGAGTATCAGGACACAAATGCATTGCAACATGCAATCGTGTGTGGACTCGCGGGAGAGCAACAGAATGTGATGGTTGTTGGAGATGATGCACAGAGCATTTATGCATTCCGTGGCGCTGACATCCGCAACATTCATGCGTTCCCGTCAGTGTTCTCGCAGTGCGAGATCATACGCTTGGAACAGAACTATCGCAGCACGCAGCAGATCCTTGACGTCTGCAATTCTGTGATTCGAGATTCGCCACACGTCTTTGATAAGGAGCTCACATCCGATAGAGTAAATGGTGAGCCCCCTATGCTGATATCAGCCGTGAATGAACGTCAGCAATCTGAGTTCGTTGTGCAGCAACTTCTCTCGATGCGCGAAGATGGTGTGCCGCTTTCGGACATGGCCATTCTTGTGCGGAGCGGCTTTTTATCGTTTGATCTTGAAATAGAGCTGGGGAAAGCCAATATCCCATTCCGAAAGTTTGGTGGACTGCGCTTTACCGAAGCAGCGCATGTGAAAGACTTACTTGCGATGCTGCGATTAACAGAGAACCCTCGAGATGTGGTCTCGTGGTATCGACTGCTGTTGCTGCTCCCAGGAGTTGGTCAGGCAACAGCGCAGAAGCTTCTCGACGGCATGCAGGGCATCGTCGATCCACTGACGTCCGAATACGTGTTGCAGCAAGGTGGCAAGGCTGGAGCATCTAT
>JAURNF010000264.1 GCA_030830285.1 Candidatus Kapaibacterium sp. | reverse complement strand
GGAACCACATACTTCTGGCGCGTACGTGTTATCCGTCAACCCGAAGTTGGTCCCTGGACTCTTCCATGGTCATTCACAACACCCTATACTACATCTGTCCGTGTTGACCGAGAGAATGCTTGGCTTCAGCAACACGGAACACATCTTGAGTTCAACAACATCCAATCGTCTGTCGTTGAATTGTTTGATGTTACTGGACAATCTATTCTTCGGGTGACTAGTCCAGATCGCATTGACATCACACACTTACACCCCGGCATCTATCTCGTTGTTGCTTCTTCCTCTGCGAACAATCAACATCGAGCTGTTATTTGCCGGTAGGGTGGTGTTGGTCTATAAAAGCGCGACAAAGGTCAACTGTAGCTTGAATACCGTCAACATGTGTGCGCTCCATTCCGTGTGAGGCATGTACACCAGGTCCGATGAGTGCTACACGCACATCACCACCTGCCCGCCACAATGCAGTGCCATCTGATGAATAGAACGGATAGACATCGATTGCGTGTGGGATCGCGTGGCGTTCAGCAAGCTCGACGAGGGATGTCCGGAACCCGTAATCATACGGGCCACCCGAGTCCTTCGCGCAAATAGAACACAGGTGCTCGGCACCACCCATCCGATCTCCCACAACCCCCATATCGATCACAAGGAGATCACGCACAGAAGGTGGATATGCTGGTGCCCCACCATGGCCAACCTCCTCGTACGTGCTGAAGTACAATTCTACCGGAGGCTGCTGTCCGCTCGTTGCATACGCGCGAGCGATCTCGAACAACACATAACACCCAGCCTTGTTGTCGAGAAAGTGACTCTTGATGTATCCATTGGGCAGTGCTTGATACTTTGGCTCAAATGCAACAATGTCCCCTACTCGCACACCGAGTGCTTTTACATCGTCGGCACTTGATACCCGCTCGTCGAGGCGGATGTACATCGAATCGATAGTCCGCTCTGCATTGCCTGCTTTGTTGTTCGCATGTGTCGATGGGTTTGCCAGCAAGAGCGTGCCGTGAAGTATTTGACCACCCATTGTGTGTATGCGCACATACGACGACTCAAAACTCGGCAGAAGAGGTCCACCCAAGACTGAAAACCGAAGTCCACCATTACTCTCGATGGATGATACAATCGCACCCAGTGTATCTGTGTGTGCAGCAAGCGCTACAGTCGGGTTTGGACCTAAGGCACAACGGACAGCACCTTTTACCGTTAACTCAGGTGTGAATCCATATCCCTTTAACACATCCATGATATACGCTGTTGCTTTGTGCGTATACCCCGACGGTGAATCAATATTGATCAGTTCTTGCAGCTGAGCGATGGTTTCCATGTTGGGTCGTTCTACTATTGGTAGGTTTGCAGTACTCACGGGCGAACCTACAACACATAACGCTTCTAACAAGTTGTTCATGGCAACAATTACACCTCACGATGTAACACTCGACAACGGCCTTCGACTAGTCGTTTGTCCAGATACAACCACACCTGTTGCCAATGTTACCGTTATGTACCGCGTTGGCTCGCACGATGAGCATCGCGGTAAGACAGGCCTAGCACACCTCTTCGAACATCTGATGTTTGATAACGCTGCGCCAGATCAAGACAAAATGTACGACCTCTACTGCACGAAGGCAGGAGGTTCAAACAACGCCTACACAACCTTCGACTACACCTGTTACCACATCGACCTTCCCGCTCATCAACTGGAGTTGGGTGTGTGGTTGGAATCAGAACGCATGCGAGAGTTCCGCATCACGGATCACGCACTCCAAACGCAACGAAGTGTTGTGATTGAGGAGATCAACCAGAATGTGTTCAACCAACCCTATGGCATTTGGCGGAAGGCACAACAAGAACTCTGCTATGATCCCACTTCGTCATACTCCTGGGATGTGTATGGATCGGCCGATGATGTGGCGGGTGTGACAATGAACGACGCACATTCGTTCTTTGAGACCTTCTACGCTCCATCGAACGCGGTGCTGTGTATCTCTGGCAACGTATCTATTGAGCGTGCTGTGGATTTAGCGTCAAAGCACTTTGGAACGATTCCCCACCGCACACCACCTCAAACCAGATCACAGTTCGCATCAAACCAACAATTCCGAGGTGTACACACATCGGTTGGTGATAACGTGCCCATGGCTGCAACGTACATCAGTGTGCACCTTCCTGGTTTCCTCGATAACGAACTACTGGATGCGGAAGTAGCAGCTACTATTCTGGGTACCGGACGTAGTTCGGTGTTGTATAAGTCACTCGTTGCATCATTACAACTGGCATCAAGTGTTGGTGCCTTTGTCGACCGTCGTGCTCATACAAGCCTTCTTACCATGTATGCGTTTGCAGCACACGAGGATGTGACAGCCGATCAACTTGCAGATGCTATACACTCGGCAATCGCTGGTGTGTCGATCCAAGAATCGCACCTACTTGCAGCTCGTAATCGCTTGCGGACAAGCCATGCAGCCGAGCTTCAGAAGGCGCACGGTGTTGCAGATAGCGTTGCGTGGACCACGCTGTTCTGGAACAACCCATCCTACGTTAATACTGTTCTGGCATCGTACAACGATGTTTCGCTTGACAGCGTGAGATCGATTCTGCAATTGTGCAGCGCGCCTGCTGAATGCGCACGATTGGATGTTATTCCGAAGACTGACGCGTAACCGATCGTAGCCTACGAGCAGCCTCCCTAAGCGTGTCGTCCTTCTTTGCGAAACAACATCGAAGGACGCGATCACTCCATACCCCACCCTCTACAAACGGTGAAAGAGGTATCAGCGCTACACCCGCTTCATGTGTGAGACGTCGGGCGAACTCGACATCGTGTTCGTTCGAGATTCCCTCGTACCCCAACAACTGGAAGTAGGATCCAGAGCAAGGACGGATGGTCCACAATGAGCCTTCGAGCTCTGACCGAAGAAGGTCTCGCTTAGCTGTGAAGAACTCGCCTAGACCCTGATATCGCGACGCGTCCTCCATGTACCGACTTAACGCAACCTGTGTTGGAGTGTTAACACTGAAGTTGAAAAACTGGTGAACCTTCCGAAACTCTTGTGTCAGTGCAGGGGGTGCTACGCACGCCCCAACCTTCCAACCCGTCACGTGAAATGTCTTCCCAAACGATGTCACGACAAACGAACGCTCCCGTAACTCCTCGTGTGCCGCAACAGTTTGGTGTTGTACGCCATCAAACGTGATGAGCTCGTACACCTCATCACTTAACACCACTATCCGCGTGTCTCGCACAAGCGACGCGAGAATATCGAGGTCTTCTGCAGTGAGAACCGCTCCAGATGGGTTGTGTGGTGAGTTGATAATGATCATCGCCGTTCGTTCGTTGATGAGTGAACGAACATGATCCCATTGCGGACGATACAGTGGAGGTGCTAACTGAGACACACACACTGTTCCACCAACTACACGTATGGCAGGTCCGTATGAATCATAGTTAGGCTCAAAGACAATCACCTCATCACCGGCACGCACTACAGCTGCGATAGCGCACGAGAGCGCAGCTGTTCCACCAGGGGCAATTGTGACCTCGTGTACGGGGTCAACAGTGGTGTGAAACACACGTTGGTACTTTTCAGCGACACGCTCGCGAAGCTCGAGCAGACCCGGCATTGGGGCGTACTGGTGTACCTGCTCACGAGCAGCTTCTTGAAGTGTCGACTCCAGTACTGGGTCGATAGGATAGTCAGGGAACCCCTGAGAACAATTAACGGCGCCCACCTCATTGGCGAGCGCCGTCATGACACTGAAAATTGTCGTACCTACTTCTGGAAGCTTCGACGTAATCATCTTGCTTACTCTTCTTCTTCCTCTTCAGGAAGCTCATCGAGCAACAGCTTCACATTCTTCGCAACTTCTTCACCCTCTCGGTTGTACCCGATGTTGAAATCAACAGGGTCGCCTTCTTGCAGCTCTGGGAACTCAGCATTAAGGAGGTCAGATGCATGGAAGAACAAGTTGTTCGGCGGATACTTGATAAACCCGTATCCATTCTTGAGTGTAAGAATGAAGCTCTCAAATCGTTCTTCGGACACTTCTCGAGGTCGAGGTGTCTCGAGTTCCGGCAGGTCGATATCAGAATCGGAGCTGTAGACGCCTTGGCGCGGACCAGTTGTGTCATCACGCTTGACGAAGAGGTCTTGAATCAACTTGTCTTTGCTTGCCCCCTTTTTCTCGATGATGTCGTGCATTGCAAGAGGATATGATACTTCTTCGAGGAGCTCTTGTGACGTACGTGTTACAACGTGCTTGCCTTCGTTGTCATCGAATTCAAAATCCCACGACAACACCATTACGCGTGTGCCAAGGGCGTTGAGCTTACGAACAAGCGGTGCGTAGTCTCCATCGGACGTGATCAACACAACAACATCGAATTCCTTGAGTGTTGCGAGCTCATATACCTCCAGGGCCATGCGAACGTTGATCGACTTGTCTTCGCGACGCATCGCGGAACCGCGCTGCGGGAGATAGTGAATCGTGACGCCTTCCCACATCAGGATGTCTTCGAACACCCGATCGTAATACAGAAGGTTGCCCCGCTGTTGCGCGTCAATCGCGGAAATGCGATTGCGGAAGAAATGCATGTCGACAATCTGACAGACCTCTGGTTCGGCGTCTTCAAGCTTAGCAACCTGATGACGGATGAAGGTGTGGAGTCCGCGCAAACTGATTCGGCTGTTGCGAGGGTGATTAAACGCGTAGTAGTTACTTACATGTAGGAAGTAGTTCCCATCGTAAAACAACCCAATACGGGTGAGTTTCGTTGTATTCTGGATTGCCATTTGGCGGACCTAACTAAGGGTGTACTATAAGGTATGACATGACGAAGTTATCGTTATTCGCTTAATATTTAGCTCCTGAACGCTCTAAAAGTGCAATTACGGCCTTCCTACGGTACTCTTTCGCATATCCCAAGGCGGTTTTCATCGTATGATCGACAAGAGTATAATCTGCCTTGTTCTTGAGCAAGATACGCACCATCTCATCCTCACCGTGCACCGCAAGGAGCATCAGCGGCGTGCGACCCTGAAGATCGCGACAGTTCGGGTTTGCTCCCCGTTCTAAAAGTTCATCCAGCGCACCGAGGTGTCGTCCGCCACATGCCAGCATCAACGGCGTGTTTCCACGGAGGTCACGAACCTCGAGCGAAGCACCAGCCTGCGCAAGGTACGTAATGGGATTTGTGTTACCTATCTGAGCAGCCACCATAATCGGTGTTCGACCCTTGGAATCCACGAGGTTGGGATCAGCACGATACGAGATCAACAACTGAACGATACCGTCACGATTATTGAACGCAGCAGCATGCAGAGCCGACATTCCAGACTTCGACTGGATGTCTGGATTT
>JAURNF010000263.1 GCA_030830285.1 Candidatus Kapaibacterium sp. | reverse complement strand
TTGCAATGTCTTCAAGGGAAAGGGGCATGCGGACTTTAAGATCTGCACCTGGCTCTTTGTGCGAGCGGCGACGTCCACCTGAACGTTGCTGACCGAACATATCGCCAAAGATGGACTGACCGAAAATGTCGCCAAAGGCACTAAAGATGTCGTTGATGTTGCTGTACTGATGGTAGTCTTGTCCACCCCGCATTCCTGCGTGACCGAACTGATCGTACCGCGAACGCTTCTCTGGGTTGGAAAGCACTTCGTAGGCCTCTGCAGCCTCCTTGAACTTCGTCTCGGCGTCCGGATTGTCTGGATTGCGATCGGGATGATACTGCATCGCAAGCTTGCGATAGGCCGACTTGATGTCATCGGCAGATGCAGAACGTGTGACGCCCAGAACTTCGTAGTAGTCGCGTTGTGACATGATAGACTTCAGAGTGATGTGTTATTGAGTTGGACCAGCAGATGTGATCACCTTTGCGTGACGCAGCACACGCTCGTGAAGCGCGTATCCTCGCTGCACGGTCTGAATGACATGACCTTCAGGAACGTCCGATGGCGTGAGCATGAGGGCTTCATGCACGTCGACGTTGAAGAGTTGTCCTGCCTCAGCTTCGATGACGGAGATGCCAGAGTCTTCGAAGATCTTCATCGTCTTGGTGTAGATCATCTCAAGGCCTTGTTGGAGCGCAGTTGCATCGGAACTTGTACGGCTTGCCTCGACAGCAGCATAAAGATCATCAAGAACTGGGAGTAGCTTATGAATCATGCGCTCAGCGGCGCGATGCTCAAGATCGGCGCGTTCTTGCACAGCGCGACGTTGCATGTTTGCGATCTCAGCAGAACGACGATGTGCAAGGTCCTTCCATTCCTCGAGCTCCTTCAGCAGTAGCTCGTGGTCGGAGAGATTTGCAGTTTCAGGTTGCAGCGTCTCCGGATCCGGCAGGACGTGGTTTTCTGAAGATGATGTTGACATATGATGCGTTGAGATTGTGATGCGAATTGAAGATTCGGCTGCGCCTTAGACGAAAACACCGGCGCTATGGTGTGTGATCGCCGAGAGTGCGTGTGAGTACGGATGACATCAATTGTACAATTGACATCATTCGTCCGTAATCCATGCGGCGCGGACCGATAATGCCGAGGGATCCCGTTGCATTGCCGGCGCGATACGTCGTTGCGATCAAGCTGTAGTCATGCATTGCTGGGTCTGACAGTTCATGTCCAATCCGCACCGATATCCGGCCTGCCTCGGTTGCCGAACCAAGCAGGTGCACCACGACATCCTCGTTCTCGACCAACTCGATAACGCTCCGAAGCCGCTCTGGTGCATCAAACTCTGGCTGGGATATGAGGTTCTGAGCACCACTGATGTGCACTGAGCCAGCCGTTGGGGAGCGCAGCAAGTGCGACACCTGATCGACGAACAGACGCAGCAATCCTGGAGAAGAACTCACAGAAGAATCAAGCAGATCTGGCAACACTGATGAGATTGAGCTCAAGGGGCGACCAACCAACCGCTCGTTGAGTTGCTGCGTAACAGCACGTAGCGTTGTTGGATCAACTACATCGTTCGACTCGAGCGTTAGCGTCTTCACGATATCGCTGTCTAGTTCGATGATCACGAGGAGGCGATCTGACGAGAGTGAGATGATCTCAACGCGTTTTACACGGGCCTCGGTTACCTGTGGTAACTGTACCATCGCAAGGTGTCGACTCAATGTGCCGAGAAGTCGGGAAGCATCGCGCATCACGCTTTCACGCGGTACGGCAAGCAAGTCGAATTCAACAGCGGATAGCTCCTCACGCGTCGGACGTGCGTAGTCGGCCAGTGAATCAACATAGAATCGATATCCGAGATCCGTCGGCATTCTTCCAGCAGATGTGTGAGGATGGGTGATATAGCCCATTGCCTCGAGATCTGCCATCGTGTTACGAATGGTTGCCGGACTCAACGGAAGCGTACGCTCGAGGTAACGTGATACCACGCGGGATCCCACAGGCGTAGCGTGCAGCACGAAGAGCTGAACAATCGCTTGCAGGATGACGCGCTCGCGCTCGTTGAGCTCACGATGATCTGCTGGAATGAGGACCGGTATCATCACACCCTTAGGCGCTTACAACCGTGAAGTAGTAGCGTAAGAAGTCGAATGCCTCGTAGGATGCGTTCCATGTAATCAGAAGGATCACCGCCATCGCTACTACGAGTCCCAATCCGATTGAATACACAATGCTTGATGGCACATCAAACACCACAGACGTTGCACGAAGTGTGCGCAGGAGTGACCACACAACCAGTGCTAGAATCAGCACAGGAACCCAGAGCGACAATGCGTCGGTGCTCAATGCTTGATACAGCGCTACTCCAATAGGCAGGAGTACTACCAGTGGAAGAGATGACCACACGACAATCGTGAATGTGTCGCGGAAATAGATGCGAGCCTTGACAAACATTGCGCCGATGCGAAGCAGGCTGGCAGCAATCACGAAGAGCGCGAAGACGATTGCAGACCAGAGAGGCACGGCAAGTGTAGGGCGCCAGGATACGAATCGCACGACCTCATAGGCGAAATCTGACGGAACAATGAGGTGTAGCACGTACTCGAGGTTCGAATCTACGCGAGCATAAAACAGCACAGATGCAACGACAAGGCCAGCGCAGCTTGCAATCACAATGCCCAAGAATGTGGTTTGCGGAATTGAAAGAATGCGTTGGTCGCGAATGTCAGCGTAAAAATTGTACGGACGTGCAATGGCTCGAATGAGATATTCGCGGAAACGGCGTGATCGATTGATCAAGAACGTCATGATGAGCGCCAGCACGATTCCACCAATGATGAAGACAATTGGTGTCGTGAAGATCTCCTCATCAGCTTGGATGAGGGGTTCCTTTTCGTCATTGATTAGCGACTTCAACATCGCGTAGGAAACGCGAGGTTGCCGCCATTCGTCCACAAGACCAGATGTAGATAGGTACGCGTCGAAGTGATCAACCAACATCGTTGGACGATCAAGAGCGTAGTCTGCAAATCCCCATATGACAACGCCAGCAAGGCCTGACGCAAATGTCGATCGGAAGCAATCGCGAATCACTCGAGCTTGTGCTTCATTCGATTGTGGATCGTCGTAACCGTTTGTGTTCGATGGTGAGAGCTGCGAACCGAATTCAGTCAGGACTGCAGCGGCACGGAATTGTTGTGCGATGGGCCCAACGAGCTCATTGAATCGATCACGGTCGCGTGTTGAGCGGAAGCTCATCACAATGATGTCGAAGCCACCCTCGCTTGTCTTCTTGTACATGCCTGCTTGTACAACCTTGTAGAGAAGCTTTGACATTGCCTTGCGGAAAAACTGCACCATGTCGGCATGGTACGACCCAACGGCATCAGCACCTTCTTCGAGTCCGTCGCTGACACCAAGTGCGATCAATGACGGATGACTGTCGACATACGTTGCTGTACGTTCTGCAATGTTGCGCAAGCGCGCAAGAATCTCCGTCTGATGCATGATCGAAGACGGTACGTCGGTGGCTGGAATCTCAGCCATTATCATCAATCCGTATTTGTCGCACAGCGCTATCAGATATGGGTGCGGTGTCGCGCCGCGAAGACGTATGACATTCACACCAAGCGTCTTTAACATTGATACGTCGCGTTCCATTTGCTTCCACGACATCGAGCAGCCTCGCTCAGGGAAGTGCTCGACGTAATCAATCGCGTGAATAGCTGTAGTAGTATCGTTGATCATGATCGTACGTCCAGCTGAGGAACTCGCAACTGAAACGGTGCGGAAACCAACTGGAGTAGAATAGATGTCGACCTGCTGGCCCTCGCGTGTGATCTGAATCACGAGGTCGTAGAGATCTGGATGATTGACACTCCAACGTTGTGGCTGTCCGATGCCAACATTGAGATTCACACTTTGCTGACGGGAGCGCTCGATCGTCGTCAGCAAAGCACCAGAACGCGCCACGACAATGCCATCACGCTTTGAACGAAGCAGAGCTTCTACTGCTACAGTGGCTTTACCTTGGGTGAGTGCATTTCCGGTTTGCAGGCCCCCTGACAGACGCTCGACCATTCCGCCGCTTACGGTAGCCTTGACACGCACAGAACCATATCCGTTCGAGAGGGAAGTACGCACATGAACGTCACTGGTCCATACATGAGGGGTTCCGATCAGGAAGACCTCGCGGAGTAGGCCCATGCTGCGTGTGCGTGCACTCCGGGCAAAACGCTCAACAAGTGACGTCAGTTCGCTCGTCGGCGCGATGGTAAGCTCGATTGTGTTGTTGCCTGGCTGGATCGCTCGGTCTGGGATCGTAACTGTGAACGGCGTCATACCGCCAGGATACCGCATGATATAGCGTCCGTTTATTCGGAGCTCGAACTCGTCGACAATGCCAAGAAAGTACATGTTCCATGCATGTCTGCTGACCATTGACGCAGGCACATTGATTGTCCGACGGAGCGTCACCGATGCCCCAAGCTCGAGTGAGCCGGGAATCTCGAGTGGTTCCATGGATTCATCGACGACGCGCTGCCATGTACCGCTCAGATTGATGACTGTGCGTGTTTCGCTCGGGATAAACGTTGAAATCTGTTCAGGTCCGAGTTGTACGTAATCCGCATCGCCTGCCGATAGAAGCGACGTGGTGGCGAGGAGGCAGCAGAGCAGGAGTGAAAAGCGACGGATCATGAGGCCTAATGCAATAGGAATACGAGTACTTCGTGCAAACTGCAAAAGTACGTTACGACGTATATTGTTCATCATCAACATTCATCGCGGGGGCGTATTCTCACCGTTTGGTACACTGCTTGCATGCCGATTTCGGTATGAGCACTACAACGTATAACAACCACTTGGTGAGCTGCCTGGCGTGATTGACGGGTCAACACGAAGCTCTGTGACGGCAGTAATTGCGGTGACATGCATGTGCATGATCACCGTTTCGGCGTTTGGGCGCACCCGTAGCGTGTCTCGACGGTCTGCTGAGCCCCTTCACGAAGTCTGTGTTCAGCAGTTGAGCTGGGTGATGTCGTCCTTTGTCCGGATTGCGTTATCGGACACAACAGCGCGTGATAGCGTGTACAACAGTGGTGATCCGACGAACACCGATTCACCATCGTTCTTCCCCCCAACGCGCGTCAGACGGTTTGGTACCACCGAGGCCCAACGGAGAGATCGGACGCTTCCGCTCCCGAAGGGGTACTTGTCGGCAGGTAGGATCGACTCCTTGATGGGTACCATCACCATGCGGGAGGTGCTTGAGGGCATCGACGTCACGCCCATGGTGCCGATTGAGATGGGCGCATACCTAGAGCAACAGCGTGAGGGATTGCTACGAAAACTGCGTGATTCGTCGCTGATTGCCTACGAGATGAAGAAGCCGATGTCGGCTGCGGAGCTTGGCGTGCTGATTGACCAAGCCACGAACATTACCATCCCACTGCCGCAGAGCCCAATCTTTGGAATCTTCGGCAAGCCTGAGGTGTCCATCAACGTCAATGGTGAGGTGAATGTCCAAGCGGGATGGCGTTGGGACACACAGCGACTTGGCACGGCGTCGGTACTCGGTCAGACGCAATCAGCGCCGATTTTCAATCAAAATATCCAGGTGAACGTCAGCGGACGTATCGGTGATAAGTTCCGTATGAACGTTGATTGGAATACACTTAACCAGTTTGAGTTCAACAATCGCTTTAAAGTTGGATACGAAGGTTACGATGACGACATCATCAAAAAGGTCGAGTTCGGTAACGTCAATCTTGAAACGCAGAGCACGCTGATTGGTGGTGGTCAGACGTTGTTCGGTGTACGTGCTGACTTCCAATTTGGTCCGCTGTTTCTGAAGACGATTGCATCACAACGGCGGGGCGAACGGCAGTTTATCAATGCTCGGGGCGGAACATCTCGTCAGAACATCACCGTTCGTGCCTATGACTATGCCCGAAACCACTTCTTCCTCGACACCGCGTATTTCTCGATTTGGAACACCTATTTCAAATCGGCCACGCCGGTACTTCCGCCCGAGGGAGCGCCACTGGTCGTAGCAGAAATTGAAGTGTGGGAATCGACAACAGACCTCCGAGAGGTGCAAGCAAACGAAGCTATTGCGTTCGCAGACCTGCAGCCAATCCGAGACCGTCAGGGAGAGCGATATCCTGCGAGTCTGAAGTCGGCTGAAATCAAGGCGGGTGAGGTTGAACGTGGACGGTTTGCACGACTCGAGCCGCGTCGTTACGAGGTGGATCTTAACCTAGGTACGATTACAATTCTCAACCTGCGTTCTGACCGGTACTATGCCGTGTCGTACCGTATTGCGGGTCCGACCACCTCACGTGAAGATGACCTTACCTTCGGAACGTTGAGTTCATCCGATGGGGTAAATGAGCGTGACACGTTGATTCTGAAACTCATCGCGCGTCAGCAAATGCAACCAGGGTTCCGGACACTCTGGAAGCGCTTCATGAAGAACATTTACAACATTGGTGTTGCGAACGTCAATCCACAGGATGCCAAGATTGGCATGTGGTACTACCGTTCCACGAATGACTCGGCAGATGTACTCGCCGGCGCTCCCGATAAGATCCCAACGATCTTCCGCATTGACCAAGTCAACAATGGAACAGGAGCACAACCTCCTGATGGTGTGTTCGATGCACGTCCACCTGTCTTCAATGCGCAACGAGGTGAAATCACGTTCCCGAGTCTCGAGCCATTCCGTGAAGGACTACGCGAGTATTTCCGCAAGCAGGGGAATGCTCAGCTCGCAGAGGAATATGTCTTTAATGAAGTGTACGACACCACTGATCTGGCAGCACGTCTTGTTACAGCAAAGGATCGCTTCCTGATTGTTGGTGAGGCTGCCGGACAAGCAAGTGGCAATCGTATTCCACTCACGTATCAACTTGCCCCGGGTTCGGTCCGTGTTACACTCGACGGTGCGCCGTTGCGCGAGGGCACTGACTTCACGATTGACTACTACACGGGAACACTTTCGATTCTGAATGCTCGAGCGCTGCTCCCAAATGCGAACCTGAACATCGAGTACGAAAAGAACGATGTATTCAACCTGACAACTAGGACACTCCTCGGGATGCGGGCAGACATGATCTTGTTCAACAAGAGGCGTGTCAACGGTTCAATTGGTATGACGGTGATGAACTATGATCAAGCCGCCATTATCGACCGCGTGTTGCCTGGTCAGGAGCCAAACGCAAACCTCATGCTTGGCTTTGATGCAAAGTTCAACGCTGAATTGCCATGGCTCACACGTGCACTTGATGCGTTGCCGGGACTCGACACTAAGGCAAAGTCGACGATCACGTTCAATGGTGAGTGGGCGATGGTGTCGCCAACACCGAACAAGCGTATATCAACCGTTGCCAGTGACCTCGGTAAAGCGGTAGCATACGTTGACGATTTTGAAAGTGCTCGTCGATACTTGTCATTTGGCATGACGCCGACATTGTGGCAGCACGCTTCGCCAGCGCAGGACAGAACGCTATGGGATTCTGATACAACTGCCGTGAAGTTCAAGGGGAAGACGTTCTGGTATCAGAAGTTTGTTCCTGATGTCGCACAGGTAGATGTGTATCCGAATCGTGCACGCATTCAGGGTAGGAACAACATCAATCCTATTCGCCTTGTCTTCGACCCGTCTGAGCGTGGTATCTACAATCCGAATCCGCAGTTTTTGGATCCAAAGAATCCTCGATGGAACGATGCTGATTCGCTTGATGTGCGCGCACAAACACAAGCATACCTCAACGAGCAGAAGCCGAAGATCTGGGGTGGTTTGATGCGTCTGTTGTCGCCGTTCAATACGAACTTCGATAACGACAACATCGATTACATCGAGATCATGATGCGTATCGATAGTTACGAGCCTGGCTCGCGCATGTTTGTCGATCTTGGCCAAGTAAGCGAAGACATTATTCCGAACCAACGATTGAATACAGAGGATAATCCACCGCCAAACAATCTGATTGACGTTGGCGAGGATCGTGGTATAGATACGTTGGTGAACGCCTCCGAGCGCGTTGCATATCCAGATCCACTGAATCGTGAAGACGATCCGGCTCGCGATGACTACTTCTTCGACTTTGCTGCTGATCGACAGAATCAGAATGAATCGCAGTTCGTTCGGTATAACAACTTCGAAGGCAATGCGACGCAATCGGAGAACGGACAGTTTCCAGACACTGAGATTCTGAACAAGAACAACGGTCAAACGATTTCTCTTGATAACAGCTACTTCCGGTACGAAGTCAACCTGAATCCTAATCCATCAACGAATCCACAAATTGTTGGTGGTAATCCTTCTGCTGGTTGGTATCAGTTCCGTATCCCTGTGCGTCAGCCAGATTCGATTGTGGGGAATCCACTCTTCACAAACATCCAGTACGTGCGCATCCACTTCCAGGGTGGAATCGTTCGCGTCGCAATCGCTGATTGGGGCGTGGTAGGATCGTATTGGCTGCGGAATCACCAGTTCCAGCCGAATGTTGCACAAAGCGACTCGGTGCTGCAGGTAGCGTACGTGAACTTGGAAGAAAATAATGCTGCTCCTGACTTCTACACGATGCCTCCGGGTGTGCAGCGTCCGCAACAGCTGCAGAACCCTGATCCATACCAGCAGATCTTGTTGAACGAGCAGTCGCTCGTTGTCCGTGCCCGAAATCTTCGATACGGTGAGGAGCGCTTTGCAGCCCGCATTTTCCGTCCGTGGGATCTGTTCTATTACCGACAACTTGCATTCTTCGTACACGGCGATAACACGATGCCAAGTACGGTGACGCCTGGATCGGCACCACCAGCGTATGCCTTCGTACGATTTGGTGTTGACTCAGCGAACTATTACGAGTACCGCCGACCGCTCCTTCGGGGTTGGCAGGATCTTCGCATCAATGTGGCGGATATGACTGCTGTCAAGCAGCAGCGTGATCAAATGCGCACGAACGATCGACAAGAGTTTCCGGTCCCTGGTGATCCACAAGGAGTGTTCGCGATTAAGGGCAATCCTATCATGACGCGCGTGTCGTTCTTCGGATTCGGCGTGGCGAATCCTGCTGAACGATACCCCAATGAACTGTCAACAACAATGTGGGTTGATGAACTTCGCGTCGTAGAACCAATCGACGATAACGATTGGGCGGGCGTGGCAAGTACGACGTTGAAGCTTGCCGATATCGGGGACTTCACAGCGTCGATTAATCACTCGACGCCAAACTTCCACCGACTTGAGGAACGATTCGGTAATCGTTTGCAGACTACATCGTGGAATGCAACGCTGCAGGTCGGACTTGAGAAATTCCTTCCGCAGGAGATGCGAGAGACGAAGATCCCAATCACCTACACACACAATGAGCTTGCCGAAACACCACTCTTCCAGGCGCAGAACGATGTGAACCTCGAGGCCGCTGCCCAAGCAACTGCGAGAGATACGCTCGCAAATGGTGCGACACAGGAGGCAGCAGATCGTGCGGCTGAAGAAGTTCGACGACGGTCACAACGCGTACGTGTGCAAGATCAATGGGCACTTACTGGTTTACGACTCGGCATCCCAACGAAGGCATGGTATATCGATGACATCTTCAACAAGCTGACGTTCAACTTTGCGTATGCACAAGAGTTTGAACGGTCGCAAGTTGTTCAGCAGCGATTTGATTGGAGATGGCGATTCCGAGTTGACTATGCAGTGACACTTCCGGCCAAGTATCACGTATCGCCGCTCAAGTTCCTTGGTGATGTATGGGGCTTGAAGGCGTACAAGGACACGAAGATCAATTTCTTGCCTCAGACAATTACTGCCAACATCGGGATGACACGCGCACGCACGACAGAGCAATCGCGCTTCTTGCTCCAGCCAAGTCCGATCGTGCGCGAGTTTCTCTCCGAGCAGACCTTTGGATTCAATTGGCGCATCGTTGAAAATGGATTCCTGAGTCCAGTACTTGACTACAAAGCGGTATCTGGCTCCACGCTCGTGCCACTCGAGCTTGATGCGAATGGACGACAGCGCAGCGGCGGTCAGCTTGCAAGCCAGATGTTCTTCTCCAATGGTCGCATGCTCGACCTTGGTATGAACAACATGTTCAATCAGACAGTCACGATGTCGTTCCGACCACGACTCCCGGAGATTCTCGGGTTGAGTAGGTTGCTCGAAACAACGGGCTCATACAACGTAAACTTCGGTCTGATGGATCCGCTGCAGCCCGATCCCGCGCAACGCGATGTCGTTCGAACGGCACGCTACACTTCAACGTTCCGACTCAGCCCAGTGTTTCGTTGGCGCCAAATAGGTACCGAGATCTTCGGTGCGTCAACAAAGGGGAGTACGAACGTCTTGTCGGTGATTCAAGAGATCCTCTTCGGATTCGACAACTTCACGTTCACGTTCAACCAGGCAAATACAGCAGTCAACAACGGTGTGCTCGGAGGAACCGGCTTTACTAACCTGTGGGCGCGGAGCTTAACCTTCCGAGATAACGATGCAATCTGGGGTCCGAGCACGGCGTACCAGCTCGGACTTGTCTCGAACCCACATGGTGGAATCTCGATGGTGGGAAGCCCCGTATTCCCATTCTTCCGATTTGAGACAACCCCAGGTCTGCGTCCAGCGAATGCTGTGATGCAGGACGATTACAATCAACGCTCTACATTCCAATTCCAGACGAATCGTCCGCTTTGGCCCGGTGCGACACTTGACCTGAATATGCGCACTGACATCGGGTACACCCGTAATCAGCGGGTCGTCACCGATGCTAACGGCATCCCCACGTTCACAAACGTCAACAAGCGACAGACACTCGAGCGGAGCTTCATCAGCTTCCCAGACATGCCGTTCGGCTTGTTTGGTAACAATGTTGAATCCGTGATCCGGTTGTACAACGAACGGAAGGCCGTGATTGAAGCTGATGCAGATACCATCGGTCGGAGTCTGCGTCTCCTTGACGCGCTTGGAGAGTCCTTCCGTGATGGGTTTAGTGCGCTGTCGTTATTCAACGGAGAGCTCGGACGTATTCTGCCATCACTCAACTGGACGTTGCGTTGGGATGGTATCGAAAAGATCGGCCCGTTCAAGGGGCTCGCACAGCGAATCTTCGTCGAACATGCCTACCAAGGCACCTACACTGAGAACGCACGCATCAACGACAACGGTCGCATTGTTGAAGTGCAGCAGATTCGTGCTGGCTTCACCCCAATGATTGGTGTTAACATGTCGTTCGATGAACGACGTCTCAACGGATTGTTGACAGCTACAGCTCGATACAACGTAACGACCACACACGGTCTGAATGCGTCGGCTCGAAGTACGATCTCGCGTGAGACGGCGCACGAGCTGCAAATCCAGGCGTCGTACATCCGGCGTGGGGTGTCGCTCAAGTTCCTTGGCTTGGACCTCCAAAACGACATGGAGTTCAGCTTCAACACGCAAGTTCGTCGGAACCTCCGTGCTCAATACGACGTCTTGGACTACAAGGGGCCGGATGGCTCCCTCGTTGATGGCACCACGCAGATTACCATTGAGCCTCGCGCTCGGTACACAATCAGCAATCGTGTAACCGCTTCTGCGTTTTTCCGGTATGAAGGAAACTTCAGTGAGGGGGCCGCAAATCCAGGGTTTTCCACATCGCAAGTAGGTATAGATATTCGTCTGTCGATTTCCGGTGGCAGATAGCGTGGAACGCCCATGAAACATGGTACAGCCGTGGTCGGACTTTCGTAGTTTCGTAGGCTTTTTAGATGGCAGCTATGTCATCGATTTCGTTCCTAAGGAGTTCCCCCCGAATGGGTAAGATTATAGCAGTCGCCAACCAGAAGGGTGGCGTTGGAAAGACCACTACGGCCGTCAATCTCGCTGCATCACTCGCTGCTGCTGAGCAAAAGACGTTGTTGGTCGACATCGATCCGCAGGCGAATGCTTCGCACGGGTATGGTGTAGAGACTGCGCAACTTGATAAGACTGTGTACGAAGTGCTGGTCAACAACCTTCCAATCGCCGACGTGATCGTACACACACAGATGCCGTTCCTGGATCTCGTTCCTTCCCACATCAATTTGGTTGGAGCGGAGATCGAACTCGTTGATGTTCCGCAACGTGAACATCTCCTCCGAACCGTGCTGAACTCCGTGCGCGAGAACTACGATTTCATCGTGATTGACTGTCCACCGTCGCTTGGTCTACTTACGCTGAACTCGCTCACAGCAGCTGACGCTGTGTTAATTCCTGTACAGTGTGAGTTCTACGCACTTGAGGGATTGGGTCAGCTCTTGAACACGATCTCGATTGTTCGTCGTACAACGAACCCCAAGTTGGACATCGAAGGTGTCTTGCTCACAATGTATGATTCACGTCTTCGACTCTCAAATCAGGTTGTTGAAGAAGTTCGACGTCACTTCGAAGACAAGGCATGCCGCACGGTTATCTCGCGCAACGTGCGTTTGTCTGAAGCACCAAGCCACGGCAAGCCAGCCCTGCTCTATGATGCGTCAAGCATCGGTGCGCAGAACTATCTCGAGCTCGCTACTGAAATCCTCACACGCAATGGTGTCGTACCAGGCGCCGTTACACAATAGGAGGATGCATGAAACAAGGTATGGGACTTGGTAAGGGCATTGGCGCACTTATCCCCAAAGAGTTGATTCGACAAGACGCGTCAGCACAGCAACCAATATCGGACATGCCAGATGAAGTGTCAGGTGTTGCGCTTATCGACATTGAACGCATTTCGACCAATCCCGTTCAACCCCGGCATCACTTCGATGAGGGGGCACTCCAAGAACTTGCTCAGTCGATTGCCGTCCATGGTGTCATCACGCCGATCACCGTGCGCAAGCACTTCGATCAGTATGAATTGATCAGTGGAGAGCGCCGACTTCGCGCATCAAAGATTGCTGGCCTTACGGCTATTCCTGCGTACGTCATCTCTGTTGGATCCGACGCGCAGATGCTTGAGATCGCGCTGGTCGAGAATCTCCAACGCGAGGATCTCAATCCTCTCGAGGTTGGTATCGGATACCAACGGTTGATTGATGAATGTGGGATGAAGCAGGAAGACGTCGCGGTGAAGGTGGGGAAGGATCGAAGCACTGTTTCAAACTTCCTGCGCTTGCTCAAGCTTCCATCTGATGCACAAGCAGCACTTCGGACGCGGCGCATCTCCATGGGACACGCACGGGCGCTACTCGCACTGTCATCTGAATCGTCGCAGTTGGTTGTGTTGCGTGAAGTGATCAAGAAAGAGCTGAGTGTTCGCAAGACTGAAGCACTGGTGAAGGATCTTGAACTTGGTCGCAAGTACATAGAGCGCAATGGCGACATCCATACCGTTGCTGCCGGTGCACAGGGTTCTCGCAATCCATCACCGTCTGCACCGACTCGTCCGTCTACGCTTGGCGACATTGAAGATAGCCTCAGGCACATCTTTGCAACGCAGGTGCGCATCAAACTGAAGAATGATCAAGCTGGAGCCATTGAGGTTGAGTTTTACTCAATGGAAGAACTCGAGCGACTGCTCGAGGTGATGCTGACGATGAATGCTTCGGATCAGCAGTAACAGATGAGCACGGTTACGCACGATACCACGTATCGCATCCGGTACAGCGACACCGATACAATGGGCGTCGTGTACTACGGTAATTACATGCGTCTCTTCGAGATTGGCCGCACCGAGTTGCTCCGTGCTGCCGGCATAGCATACGCATCCTTTGAGGCAGAGGGTTTGTTCCTGCCTGTGCTCGAAGCACATGCGGAGTATCATGCACCGGCGAAGTACGATGACGAAGTGGTGATCACGACAAGGTATACGCCAACTCTAACTGCAGCACTCATCCTCAATTATAGTGTGCATCGTAATGGGGATACACTTGTTACCGGCTGGACGCGTCACACGTTTGTATCAGCAGAGACCTTCCGTCCTGTACGTCCACCTCGGCGCTTCATAGAGGGTATCGAGCGTTTTCTTAACCAGAATCACAGCCTATGAACACGCGTTCCATCGCACTCCTCGCATGTTTGGTGTTAGCGGTCTGCCAGGGTTGGTCGCAACAGGCAACAATCTTTCCGTTTATGTACTCAATGACGAGTGCGCGGATGGCAGGACTGGCTGGTTCCACCGTTGCAATGGTGAATGATGGACAGAACGTCGTGCTAAATCCTGCAGGATTGGCGACGCTTACTGAGAGTAGCGTTGGTGGTACATTCATCAAGCACGTGCTCGATATTGGCGCTGGGTATGCTACCTACAACCGCGAGGTCCAGGGATTGGGCACAATGGCTGCCACGGTGAGTTACAATAGCTACGGTTCATTTGATCGAGCTGATGCACAAGGAACCGTCACTGGCAGTTTTCAGTCGAGTGATGTTGTCCTCGGCGTTTCTCTCGCTCGCGAGCTCGACACGTTGATTTCGTATGGCTTCACTGCCAAGGTGCTGCATTCCTCGCTTGACAACATGGCATCGACTGCTATTGCGGTTGATGCAGGAATGCTCTTCCAGTTTCCCAAGCAACGCACGAATATTGGCATCAGTGTGTTAAACCTCGGCACGCAGCTCTCTACATATGATGGAACGAGAGATCGTTTGCCGTTGGACTTGCGAATTGGTGTGAATCATCGCCTCCGTGGCTTGCCGCTCCTCGTCAATGCGTCGCTTAATCATCTCACGGACGAGGTTGGATCAC
>JAURNF010000262.1 GCA_030830285.1 Candidatus Kapaibacterium sp. | reverse complement strand
GTTTGATCAGATCAAGCAGTTTACATCCGACGCGTCGCATGAGCTGAAGACCCCGCTCGCGATTCTCATGGGCGAGCTCGAGGTCGCACTCCGACGTCCGCTCTCCGAAGCAGAGTACCGTTCTACCCTTACCAGCTGTCTCGAAGAAGTCATCCGTCTGACGCACGTCGTGCAAGGTCTGCTCGACATCTCACGTGCCGAGACAGGTCAAGTGCAGATCGTTCGCGAGTCGGTCAGATTTAGCGTGCTCGTTGCCGACGTCTGCGACGATGTTATGCTCATTGCAGAGACCAGGCACATCGACGTCGCAACGCAGATTCAACCATCGATCACCATTACCGGCGATCGCGTGCGACTCCATCAGGCGCTTCTCAACGTGATCGAGAATGCTGTCAAGTACACACCCGATGGTGGCAGTGTTCGTATCGAAGTGGCCGCTGACGACACGCACGTGCGCGTCGTTGTGGCCGATACCGGCGTTGGGATACCTGCCGATCAACTTCCGCACATCTACGATCGGTTCTTCCGTGTTGATAAGGCACGGTCTAAGAGCATCCATGGAACAGGACTCGGATTATCGATCGTCAAGTGGATTGTTGATGCACACGACGGGACAATTGAGACGCGCAGCACAGAGGGTAGGGGCACAACTGTTGAGATCGCATTCCCACTGCGTTGATTCTGCACGGGTGTGTCCGTAACTTCGCACTTTCTGTTTTTCGTGATTGATCGACTTCATGTTTGAACCACTGCCGGATGATTTCTCCTACGCTCGTCTTGAGCAGGACGTTTTAGAGTATTGGGATCGTGAGCGTGCATTTGCGCGCACACAGGAGATGCGAGCCGACGCACCGTGGTTCAATTTCAACGAAGGTCCACCAACTGTTAACGGTCGGCCAGGTATCCATCACGTTCTCGCGCGCACAATCAAGGACGCAGTGTGTCGGTACAAGACCATGCGCGGATTCTACGTGCGTCGTCAGGCGGGCTGGGATACACACGGACTTCCAGTAGAGCTAGCAGCTGAGAAGGAGCTTGGTCTTACCGACAAGTCTCAGATCGAAGTGCTTGGCGTTGATCGCTTCAATGCGGCATGCCGCGACATCGTGTATCGCAACATCGGCGAGGACAACGGATGGGCAACGCTCACACGTCGCATGGGGCATTGGCTTGATCTCGATAACGCATATATCACCTGCACCAACGATTACGTCGAGTCGGTGTGGTGGGCACTCAAGCAGTTTTTTGATAAGGGGCTCATCTATCGCGGCTACAAGGTTGTTCCTCAGTCGCCCACGCTCGGCACGCCGTTGTCGTCACACGAGCTCTCGCAGAACTATAAAGACGTACGCGATGCGAACGTCTACCTTAAACTCAAGGTGCTCACATCGAATGTATCGGATGCCGTAGGTGCTTCGATCATGGTATGGACCACCACGCCGTGGACGCTCTTCGCGAATGTCGCGCTGGCGGTTGGACCCAACATCGACTATGTGATTGTTCGGCACACGTGGACGATTGGCGAGCGCACCTGGACTGAGAACCTCATTCTTGCAGAGTCGCGTCTGTCGATTCTCGACGGTGATGTCGAGATCCTCTCGCGCTGCAAGGGGAGTGATCTTGTAGGATCAACCTACGAGCAGATCTTCACCGACGTGGTTCTTGATGCAGCGCAGTTCACCGACGTACTGAAGGTACTCCCTGGTGCATTCGTCTCGACAGAGGATGGTACTGGCGTTGTTCACATCGCCCCAGCCTTCGGTCAGGACGACTTTGAGATGTCGAAGCAATTCCGTCTGCCTGTTCCCCAGCCCGTCACCCCTAACGGACATTTCACGCAAGAGATTGCAGAGTTCGCAGGACGCGCGGTGAAAACGTTTACCTATGCCGATCACACCGAGGAAGGTGCCGATCGTGACATCGTAAAGGTTCTCAAGCAGCATGACAAAATCTACCGTGCATCGTTCGACTACCTGCACAGCTATCCACATTGCTGGCGTACCGACAATCCCGTGATCTACTATGCTCGTGATTCGTGGTTCATCACATCACCGGCGTATCGTGATCAACTCGTGGCTCTCAACAAGCAGATCAGCTGGCATCCGCCTGAGATTGGTGAAGGGCGTTTTGGAAACTGGCTCGAGGAAGTCAAGGAATGGTCGATCAGTCGCGACCGGTACTGGGGATCGCCGCTTCCGATCTGGGTAGATGAAGATGGAAAGGACATGTTCGCCGTCGGTTCAATCGAGGAGCTTCGAACAGGATTGTACGAGCTCGAAGATGGAACACGTGTGCCAGTCGACCAAGCAAACGTTCCCGTTGATCTCCACCGTCCGTTCGTCGACCGAGTCGTGTTCGAGCGTAACGGCAAGATCTATCGTCGCACACGCGAAGTCGTTGACGTATGGTTTGATTCCGGTAGTGTTCCGTTCGCGCAGTTCCATTACCCATTCGAAAACAAGGAACTCTTCGAGAAGGCATTCCCAGCAGACTTCATTGCTGAGGGTATCGACCAAACACGCGGTTGGTTCTATACGATGCACAACAT
>JAURNF010000261.1 GCA_030830285.1 Candidatus Kapaibacterium sp. | reverse complement strand
CGTGACAATGGCGTAGCTGTTCTCACAATTAACCGACCAGATAAGCTCAATGCCCTCAACAGCCAGGTGCTCGAAGCTCTTGAAGCGCACATCGCAACAGCGGTTGCAGACCGTGACGTGCGCAGTATCGTCGTCACTGGCGCTGGTCCAAAGGCCTTTGCTGCTGGCGCTGATATCGCAGAGCTCCACACAAATGATGCATACGGCGGACGCCTCTTTGCCGAACGCGGTCAGCGTGTGTTCGCAGCTCTAGAGCGCAGTGCAAAGCCTGTCATTGCAGCAGTGAACGGATTCGCACTTGGTGGCGGTTGTGAGCTCGCAATGGCATGTCATATGCGCTTCGCTGCTGAGTCGGCAAAGTTCGGACAACCTGAGATCAATCTTGGCATCATCCCAGGCTACGGTGGCACACAACGTCTCCCGCGCTTGGTTGGCATGGCAAAGGCCTATGAGTTGGTGTTAGGGGGCGACATGGTCACCGCACAAGAAGCACATCGCATAGGTCTGGTCAACCGCGTGTATCCTGCAGACGAGTTGCTGAGTGCAACCATTGCGTTTGCCGAAACACTTGCTGCGAAGGCACCACTTGCGTTGACGGCATGCCTCGAAGCGGTGCAAATCGCAGGTGACACCTCACTTCTTGAAGGTCTGCACGCAGAGGCAAATCTGTTTGGTCGCATCTGCGGCACAGATGACTTTAAAGAAGGAACAGATGCGTTTTTGAATAAGCGAAGCGCATCGTTCACTGGGAAGTAAGCAGCATGTCGCTGCCACGCTTCTACCGCCTGCTCGCACCAGCGATCCTTCGAACTGCGCGTAGCGTGGCACGTCCGTTCGTACCGAAACTTGCGGAGCGTGTTCGCGATTCATCGCAACTGCTGGCAAGCGTTCCATCACGCCGACCGAGTACTTCGCGGGTACTTGTTCATGCTGCATCGATGGGTGAGCTTGAGCAGTGCGTGCCTGTGATCGCAGCTATACACCGGCGTGACCCGTCATTCGAGATTATTGTGTCGTGCTCCTCGCCATCTGGCATGTGGCACGCCGCAACGCTTCAACACTGCACGGCAGCTGTATACCACCCATTCGAGAGCCGTGGTGAGATCCAGGCATTTCTAGATGTGGTTCAGCCTGACGTTGTGATGATTGATCGGTATGATGTGTGGCCATTGTTTATTGACGAGCTGCACCGTCGATCGATATCGGTGATGGTTATCAATGCAACCTTTCCATCTGCCGCCGCGCATCGATTGATGCATCAAACAATGTCTGCTACGTACCAGCTTTGTGCAAGTATCACAGCCGCAACACAAGCAGATGCAGACGCACTGTGTGGGCTAGTTGGTAAGGAAGTATCGGTGTTGCCAGACTCACGCATTGATCGCATTTGCGATCGTGTTACGACAGCTCGGGATACATTTGCGTACTTGCTGCGGAGCGAGCCAACGCTCATCGTGGGTAGCTCGTGGGATGCTGACCTATCACTCATCCTGCCGGCAGTACAAAAGCTGTCGCCCGGCGCTCTGCGTGTGATCATTGTTCCGCATGAACCCACAGAGCAAACGCTTCTACGCATAGAGACGTCGATCTCGTGCACAAGACTGTCACAAGCTAGCGAACACACGACTGGTCACATCTTGGTCGATTCAGTCGGAGCACTTCTCTCGCTCTACGCCATCGGAACAGCTGCCTACATTGGCGGTGGCTTTGGCGCCGGAGTCCACAGTGTTCTCGAACCAGCCGGATACGGAATTCCATTGGCATGTGGACCACGTATCGAGCGCTCAAGGGATGCTGTTGCTCTACAACGAGAAGGGGCCTGCACCGTATTGTCAACCACAGCAGACGTAGAGCTCTGGTTACGCAGCATCGTGCTCGACGCCGAAGCACGGCAGCTCGCTGGCGGACATGCACGTTCGTACATCACTGCCCGATCGGGTTCGAGCGCGTTGTATGCAGAAGAGATGTTTCGCTTACTTAGCGAGAAACAACGAGCTGCTCAGTCGATACGACCGTAGCGTCCCGCATGACGCGCACCAGATAGACGCCTTGCGACAATGTGGCAATCACGAGTGTTGGCTCGTCGGTTGACGCCAATTGCTCGTCTACAACGCGTCCATGCACATCGACAATTGCAACGAGATCCCCTGCTCGAGCACCATGAACACGCACTCGTGAACTAGCTGGATTGGGTGACAATCCTGGCGATGGAGCAGCTCCATCTTCTCTCACAGAGACAGTCTTGGGCGGCGTCAGCTTGATGATCATGTTCTTGATGTCGTCAGACGACACATACACACTGCCGTCGGAAGCAAGAGCGAGTCCAACTGGACGCGCCCACCGTGTGGACGCATCATTCGTATCAGAGATGAATCCTGTACAGAAATCGTGCACTGCGTTTGCGATCGTGTCCTCATCACTATCGAACTCGAAGCGCACAATCTTTGAGCCGCTAGGTGGAGTGCGATTCCACGATCCTCGCATCGCCATAAACGCTGAATGACGGAATTCAGTAATCGGCGTCTGTTCGACAAAGACGAGTGCCATTGGGGCACAGTGCGCATCTACCAATGCTGCAGGAGGCTGCATGCGCTGCAGCAGCAGCGTGTCATTCCTCGTTATCGGCAACAAGTCGCTGTATTCACCTGTAAGTGAGAAGAACCGGCGGAAGTGGTATGCGAAGGGATATCCATAGAAGCCATCTTCACGGATAATGTCAACCCATTCCGGTGGGATGTTGTTTCCTTGGTTGTCGCTACCGTTGTTGTTCGCCCACAACTTCCCGGTACGTGGGTGGAGCGTCATACCAACAGCATTGCGTACACCACTGGCATACACACGTCGGTTTGATCCATCGTAGTCATACTCTTCAATGACAGCGCGGTTTATCTCACGATCTGCGTTACCACGAGATCCAACACTCACATAGAGCTTCATCGTATTCGTATCAACAACCAGTGTGCGAGTTCGATGTCCCCCGCCAATCTGATTCGCTTGCGATGCTTTGTCGATAACAGTTACTCGTTGATCATAGATGTAGCCATTAGGGTTTGATCTCCAGAGCTTCACGATACTAGCTTCTTGCGCTACGAACATTGTATCGCGCCAGAATCGCACGTCATGTCCTGTGCTGAATCCACGCGCAGCTACAATCACAGTATCGGCCACACCATCGCGATTCCTATCTGGCATCGCAACAACGTTATTCTTACTCATGTTGGCTACGAACAACACTGAGTCTGGACCCCACGCCATGAATCGAGGCTTGGCAAGTTCAGGACCCGCGACAAACACATTAGCGGTCCAACCCAATGGAAGCATCAGTCGCTGACGTACTGAGTCGATATTAATCGATCGATACATTGCAGGCACCGAAACGACACATGGAACCAGTCCACCCGTCGCTTTCGGCGTCCATGGAATCGTACCAGGATCTTGCGCCAACGCAACGTTGACCAGCACAGTCAGCATGCACACCAGATGCGAAGCGTTCTTCATCATTCCTCCTTACGAAGTACGAACCTACAACGAAACAGCCTCCTCCCGGAGTTCCGGAAGGAGGCTGTTGAGAATGCGAATGTAAATCGCGATTACTTCACGACTGTCACTGTTTGTGGTTCGCTCGAGAACGGACCAGAGATGACGCGATAGAAGTAGGTACCAGTTGAAAGGTTTGTGAAGTCAACTGTCATCTCGTAGCTGCCAGCTTGAAGCTTTTCGTCTACGAGTGTCTGAACTTCTTCACCCATGCTGTTGAACAACACGATACGTGTGTTTGCTGAGAGACCAACTGAGTAGCTGATGACGCCTGAGCTCGAAACTGGGTTCGGGCGCATTGGCTTTACTGCATACTCGAAGTTGCCAAGAGCAACAAGGCGCGTTGTCGACGCACATGGCATCGTGATCGTCACCTTACCAGGAATGTCGCGGAACAGTGTGTAGTCCTTGCGATCGCCTGACTTGTCATGGTCAACTGTGTATGTGTACACATTGATCGGTGATGTGAATGTTCCAGCTACACCCTTATCAAGGAATGCGTCGAACTTCACACTGAACACTGGTGTGCCGTTGTTCTTGAGTGCAACTGGTGTCGCACGCTCATCCCAGAGATCGATTTCAACCGAATTCGATGCATCTGTTGGCTTACCGTTAACTGGTGTCGCACGGATTGTCCAACCTTCAGCCTGGAATCCTGCTGTAATGAAGTCTGCAGGGTTTACACGTGGACGAACAAGCTTTGGATCCCAGCTCAAACGAACGCGGAGCTCAGTCATACCAACAGCATCAAGTGCTTCTGGTGTAGCATTGAGTTCTACAGGGATGTTCACAGATGCACCTGGTGCAACTGAGTAGCTATCCTTGATGAGGTTCGTTGTCTCGAGGAAGAGACCATTACCTGTGAGCTT
>JAURNF010000260.1 GCA_030830285.1 Candidatus Kapaibacterium sp. | reverse complement strand
CGACGTGATGTGGTGTGGAAGGGACAGACCTTCCGTTAGGAGCGCGTGACTTCTTCGACCAAGTGCAGAAGCGACACGTATTGAATGCCCATGCTCTTGCGCAGGGCTCCTTCGCACAACGAGTTTGCCGACACACCAAGTCGGACCGTTGGCGGAAGCTGCTGCTTCGCTGCTGCGTTGGCAGCCTGTACAATTGACGGGTGCAAGATTCCCCTGTCACCACCCATGCCACAACAGCCACTGTCTACCGGCGTATACGTCGAGATCGCACACCGCTCTGCAATGCGAATGAATGCATCCGTGCGACCAAGCTTTGCACTACCACAACCCGGATGAATGGCAACCGAGGTACGTCTGTGACGAATCGGAATGCGCTCGAGGACAAGCTCAGCAAAGGCGGTTTGATCGAGTACACGAATGCCTCGTGAGCGGCATCCTTCGATGAGCGCTGCAGCGCACGTCGAGGCATCTACAACCACTGGCATATCGCGCTTACTCACGATAGCTACGATACGATCGAGGAGTTCGTTCTGGGCAGCATTTGCGGCGTCATACAGTCCTTTCGACGAAAAGGGCTGTCCACAGCAACTCGTCCCAGAGATTGTCTGCATACGCAGTCCGGCGCGCTCACCAAGGGAGAGGACGATCTGGTCAAGACTTTCCCGATCGCTCCGACCACCGAACCAGCGGCTTGGACACGTCTGGACGTAGAGAACGTGGGGCTCCGCCTGACGCGTGCGCTTCACTGCGTGGTAGGAACCATACGAGCGCCACACCGATGTCACTGCGCGCATACCGACGTGGGCCAACGTCATCCGACGCGCGACGAAGGCAGCAACACGATGCACCAACGATGGCGTCGCACTTGCACGCTTACGCTTGATCATATCTCCCGTATCGATTCCAACGGGACACACCGTTGCGCACATACCATCGGTTGCGCAACTGTCAATCCCATCGTAGTGAAACGCACGTTCGATCTCACTCACCCGGCGTGGTTCATCGGCATGGATCAAGATCTCACGCTGAAGCACGATGCGCTGTCGCGGCGTGAGCGTATGCGCACGTGTTGGACATACGTGTTCACAGAAGCCGCACTCAATACACAGATCTTCCTTCGGTCGGCTACCGCTCGAAAGCGGATCTGTCAACTCAGGGACCGGCTTGATATCACGTACGTGAATCATTGGATCGTCGTTGAGAACAACACCTGGGTTGAGGATTCCCTGTGGATCGAGGATCTGCTTGACGCGACGCATTACGTCTGTGGCGTCCTTACCCCACTCCTGTTCTACGAACGGCGCCATGTTCCGACCCGTTCCATGCTCTGCTTTAAGTGACCCCTGGTAGCGGTCGACGACGATGTCTGCGATACGCCGCATGAATCGATCGTATTGATCAGTATCTGCATCCGACGTAAACGCTTGATGCAGCACGAAGTGAATGTTGCCATCCTTGGCATGACCGAAGATCACGCCGTCATGATAGCCAAACTCCACAAAGGCAGCTTGCACATCACGAATGAGGGGAACAAGCGACTGCGGTGGCACCGCGATATCCTCATTGATCATTGTTGTGCCAACCGGACGCATTGATCCAACGGTTGGCATCAAGCCCTTCCGAACCTTCCAGAGCACGGCCTGCTCACTCGGCGCAGTCGCCCACGTCACACCATCGACGTGTGGCGGTTGTACATCATGAAATTCTACGAGCAATGCTGCTGACCCATCACGAATAGTACGCAGCGTGGTGGGCGTCGTTGGTAGATGTGCAACTGATCGAAGCGATGCATCATCCATAATCTCGATGGCAGCTGCGCCGTGATCACGCCAATACGTAACAGCCTCTGCAGCTTCGTCAAGCGTGTTGTAAAGCACAATCGTTGTCCACGAAGCTCTGGCTGATGGGATCGTTCGAAGCGTAACGGATTCGATGAATCCGAGCGTTCCCTCGCTACCAATCAACAGACGTGCGATGATACGAGCAGGTTGGTCTTCATCGAGAAACGCATTGAGCGAGTAGCCCATGGTATTCTTGATGGCGTACTTCCGCTGGATCGTCGCAACAAGCTCTGGATTCGACCGCACGGCATCGCGTAGAGCTTTGATCTCACGATGAATCTGCGGAGCTGCTGATGCAAGGATCCCGTCGGCACGCTCTTGTGCGGTATTGATCCGAACACCATTGGCCAACTGATACTCCATTGCATCAAGCGTGTTGTAGGAGTTCTGCTTCGTACCGCAGCACATACCTGACGCATTGTTGGCAACGATACCACCAACCATCGCTGCAATAATCGACGCAGGGTCTGGACCAAGTTTGGTGCCGTACGGACGAAGCATTGCGTTAACGCGAGCGCCGGTGATGCCCGGTTGCATCCGAACACGAGCGCCATTGTCGAGCACCTCGCCCTTCGTCCAATCACGCGAGAGATCAGCCAGGATCTTGTGTGACAGCGCTTGTCCGGATAGGCTTGTACCACCAGCTCGGAACGTGATGGCGGAGTTGTTCGACGCACACCAACGGAAAAGAGCAGTTACATGCTGCGGCGTTGCTGGACGAACAACAACCTCTGGAACAATGCGATACAGCGACGCATCATGCGCAAATGCAAGTCGATCGACGTACGAAGTACGAACCCGATCAGCACCTAACAGTCGCTGCAACTCTTCCACGTTACACCTGGAACACGCCGTTCTTCGGTTCAGGAAGTACGCCTTGATGCGAGGCTACTGCGATACCGCGAGAGATCACATCACGCGTTTCCGTTGGATCGATGATACCATCAACCCACAGTCGCGACGCCGCATACACGGGCGTCGTTGTCGCATCATACTTTGCTTGGATCTCACGCAGCATCGTCTGCTGTTGTTCTGGTGTTAGTTTCTCACCAGTCTTCTCGAGCGATGCAACGCGGATGCTCAACAACGTCTTCGCTGCTTGTGATCCACCCATCACGGCAATCTGCGCCGTTGGCCACGCATAGATCAACCGTGGATCGTAGGCCTTACCACACATAGCGTAGTTCCCTGCGCCGTAGGAGTTGCCCATGATGATGGTGAACTTTGGTACTACGCTATTGGCAACGGCGTTGACGAGCTTCGCGCCGTCCTTGATGATGCCGCCTTGTTCAGCACGCGTACCCACCATGAATCCAGTGACGTCTTGCAAGAACACCAGCGGGATGCCACGTTGATTGCAGTTGAGAATAAACCGCGCAGCTTTATCTGCAGAGTCGGAATAAATCACACCACCGACCTGCATTTCGCCCTTACCAGAGCGTGAGATCTCGCGGTTGTTGGCAACGATTCCCACAGCCCAGCCGTCGATGCGTGCATAGCCACAGAGAATCGTCTGACCGTACCCTGCCTTGTATTCATCGAACTGCGACCCATCAACGAGTCGCGCAATGATCTGTCGTGTGTTGTATGGCTTGGCGCGATCGGCCGGCATGATGCCAAGGATTTCTTCGGGATCGTACAACGGAGCTGCAGGCTCGATGCGCGAGAACAGATTTGTCTTACCCTTCGATGGCGCAAACTTGTCAACGAGCGAGCGGATTGTTGTGAGCGCCTCCTCATCGGAGTCGACCTTGTAATCAACAACGCCGCTGACAGTGCTGTGCATCGTTGCGCCGCCAAGCGGTTCGATGTCTGTCTTCTCACCAATGGCTGCCTCGACAAGTGCCGGACCAGCTAGGAATACGCTACCGGTGCCGTTGACGATCAGCGCTTCGTCACTCATGATTGGCAGGTATGCGCCCCCTGCCACACATGGTCCCATAATCGCAGCAATCTGCGGAATGCCCATGGCGCTCATGATCGCGTTGTTGCGGAACTGACGTCCGAAGTGCTCCTTGTCAGGGAAGATCTCGTCTTGCATCGGCAGATACACGCCTGCAGAGTCAACGAGATAGATGATCGGCAGATGATTGTCGATCGCGATCTCTTGCGCACGCATGTTCTTCTTTGCCGTCATCGGGAACCATGCGCCGGCCTTTACGGTGG
>JAURNF010000259.1 GCA_030830285.1 Candidatus Kapaibacterium sp. | reverse complement strand
TCAAACGACAGGCCTACAGGCAGCTGACGACTGTCCTTATCGGTGATCGTCAACGCGCCCAATCCGCTGCTGAGCACGTAGAAGAACTGGTGGTTATCGCGCTCGGCTTCAATTGTGGGTGTAAGGTCCTCTACTGGCGATACCGAGCGATTCGATAGTGCAATGCTGCCCTTGTACGTCGCTCCTGGACGTAGCACGATCGTATCGATCCGTGTCGGGTTTGCGCCGCCGGGTCCGTCCAGGTCTTCCCAGACGATCCTCTGAGTGGGTTGCGTGGTATCGCTCGACGTGAGTGTGAGCTCAATTGTTGTGATTACATCATGATCGGCATGGTCATGCGGATCGCTCCCATGCTCACTGCACCCCATCAGCATGATTGCATACACCGTTAGCGTGGCAAGCCAAACGCGGTTCAGTATTGACGTGGTCGTCTTCATCAAACACTCCAACATGATTAAAACATTGTGGTGATACGGAGAATGATATTCCGTCCTGGATCATCGGCGAAGTAGCGATACCTGTTGAGATAGTCGCGGTACTGTGTGTTGAGGATGTTGTTGCACGAGAGTGTGACGCGCATCTGCATTGACGGCGCGAGGTCGATCATACCTCCGAGTGATGCATCGAGTAATGCATATCCAGCCGGTGGCGGCGCATAGTCTTGTCCCACGACATATCTGTCTTGACGGCGAACACCGAGGACACTCACGTCGACGAATGCGTCGTGCAGCCCCCACACATCATCGGTATGAATGTGCATTCCGAGTCGCGCACGATCACTCGGCATAAGGAACAACGGCTGTTGCGCTCGCGTATCGGTGCCGCGCACGACACTCGCCGTGGCATAGGCTTGAACCTCGTCGATGACGTTCACGCGTAGCGATACATCACCACCAGCAATCAATGCTGGCACTTGCGTGAACCGATATGTCGGAAAGGTCCCGCGCACCGTAATGGTTGGACGCGTAGGATCCGGCAGTGCGAGAATGTATCCGTCAAACATGTTCGCGTACACGGTTGCTTCCACCTCGACGCTGCGCATCGAGAGCGTGTAGGTTGCGTCAACACCGATCGAACGCTCTTCATGAAGCGTGCTATCACCGATCTCATAGAGCGCACTTCCATGATGCACATCGTTCGCATAGAGCTCATTTACTTGTGGCGGACGCCAGGCACGGGCGATATTGAGTCCGATCGACTGCTCGTCATTGATAGCATACAACGCACCTGCACTCGCCGTCACTGACGCGAATGTTCGTTGTTGTTCTTCTCGCACGGTGGTGTTACGGCGCTGCAGTGACACATCGAGCCACCGCACATCGTATCGCACGCCGGCACTCAACGTGAGATTATCGAGCATGAGCGACTCATAGGCGAACCCTCCTAATCCCCATGCAACGTAGTCTGGAACAAGAAAGACGGTGCCGCTGCGGTCGTTGACCTGACGCTGTGCACTGATCCCCGCAGTTCCACGCACGTTATCTGCAAGTGCATGCTCGAGCTTCGTATCGAGTGTGTACGTCGTGAGCAACAAGTTCATTGCCGGAGTTTGTAGAGCTCGTTGCAATCGCGCAGCTGAGTCGGGTCCGATGATGCGTGTATTATGTGCATCAAACTCACTGCGATTGTTCTGCTGCCATCCGTATGTCACACGTAGCATGGCATCATCGAACAGCTGCGCGTGTCCCTGCACTGAGAGTAGCGTGTGTGAGATTTCCTGACGTGGACTCGTTATCGCGTAGCCGAACTCCGGCGAGGTCGATGGACGTCCGCGCTCGATAGCGCGACGCAAGTCTTCGGCATTACCGAGATGCGATCCGGCGAACACGCCGAGCGTTGTGGAGTAGAGCGACCCCATCACCGTTACGCCGAGTTCATCATTGCCGGCACCAATCGTGCTTCCAAGACTTGATTCGCTGAAGCCCGTGTTGCCAAGCACGTACGTTGGTGTGCGTGCATCACCAGCGCGGCGGATAGCCCCCTGCACGCGATACGCAACACCAAGGTCTCCTTCGACTCGATCCTCGAGGAAGCCGCCGATAGCCCCTTGACCAGAGTTGGAGAAGAGATTTGCAGATGCTTCGCCATGCAGAACGCTATCGCGTGGGAGTGGACGTGGCAGTACGTCGATTACACCGCCCATCGCGTTGGGTCCGTACATCACCGATGCTGGCCCCTTCACAACGGCGATGCGTGCTGGCGTGAACGGATCAATCTCGGGAGCATGTTCGGCGCCCCATTGCTGTCCTTCTTGCACAACTCCACTGTTGCGCAGAATGATGCGTTGCCCCATCATCCCATGAATCATCGGCTTGCTGATACTCGGTCCGGTCTGCACAACTGTTACGCCAGGCACACGCGTGAGAACATCGGCAAAGGTTTGACCTCGGTGTTCATCGATTTGAGCTGCTGAGAGTTCCGTCACGTGTTGCGTGGGCAGCGCACTCGACGTGTGCGACGTCCGGGAATCGATCACAACTGCCTCATCTGATCGGCGTTGCGAGGGGGCGAGCAGCACCTCAATCCGTACATCGTCACGTCCACGCACGGCAAGCACGGTACGCTTCGTTGCGTACCCCACGTGCGAGATCTGCAGCAGCACAGAGTCGGCCGCCACATCGTGGATATGAAACACACCATTTCGATCGGACACCGCACCGCGCGTTGTTCCGACGATTCGAATGGTAGCAGCGTGCAGTGGTTCGCGCGTCATCGTATCGCGCACAACACCATGCACGTGCACATCAAGGAGCACAGCAAGTGCAAACAGAGTAATCACAACTCATCACACCAAGAATGGACAAAGTGTGCTGCATTGGCAGCACATGTCGAGGGGTGTTAGATGAGTGTAGGGGGCGCTCTACCGGGTTGCTGGAGCGGACATCGATCGCTGATGATATTGGCGATCAACGGTTCGTGCGCATCGCTGACAGTGTGGAGTACGATGCGGTGATCAACCATAACTGCCACGTGTGCGTCCCGCGTTGCATCGCAGAGCGCGCATGCGTCGTGCGCATCGCTATCAACGCACTGCTCAATCTGTTCTGCTTGGAGCAGCACAGCACCATGAGCATGCACCGCCC
>JAURNF010000258.1 GCA_030830285.1 Candidatus Kapaibacterium sp. | reverse complement strand
GCTCTTGGGCAAGTGGCTGGAGTCGCGCGCTAAGCGACGCACTGCCGAAGCACTGACATCCCTCCTTGAGCTGCATCCGTCTACCGTGCTCGTTCGCCGTAATGGTGCCGACGTTGAAGTCTCGGCAAACGATGTTGCCGTGTCCGATACCGTGGTAATACGACCTGGCGAACGCGTTGCTGTTGATGGTACAATTGTCACGGGTTCGACAAGCATCGACGAGTCGATGCTCACGGGTGAGAGTATGCCCGTGGCCAAAACAGTTGGCGATCGCGTAATCGGTGGCACGCTCAACACAACAGGTATGCTGATCGTGCAAGCAACCGCCGTTGGATCGGATACCGTTCTTTCGGGGATCATCCGCGCCGTCGAACAGACGCAGGCATCGAAAGCGCCTCTGCAGCGCATGGCCGATGCAATAAGCGCAGTATTCGTGCCCATCGTTGTGGTAATCGCACTCCTCACGTTTGCAACATGGATGATTATTGGTGGCGACAATGCAACGTCGATCGCACTCACATCAACCATTGCGGTGCTCATTATCGCGTGTCCGTGTGCGCTCGGACTTGCCACTCCTGCCGCGATCATCGTTGGGAGTGGGCGCGCCGCACGACGTGGCGTGTTGTTCGCACATGCCGAAGCACTCGAACGTCTGCGCGATGTCACAACAATCATCGTTGACAAGACCGGTACCCTTACCTCGGGTGAACCACGCGTGCAAGATGTGGCCATCACGTCATCAGATCCGCGCACACTCGCCGGCTTCGTCCTTGCTGCGGAACGCGGCTCGGAACATCCTCTCGCAATCGCACTCACAGGCTGGTCCGCCGAGCAGCTTGATGCGTCCGATGCAGTGCCAGAAGCGGATGATGTAACCGCAGTGCCTGGACGTGGCACGGTTGCACGTATCGGAGACACACGCGTGCGTATCGGCAACGCAGCCTTCATGGAAGAGTCGATGTTCCTCATTCCTGCTGATCTCCAACACGCAGCCGAACGATTCGCATCCCACGGTTGGTCATCGGTATACGTGAGCGTGCAGCGCAGCGTCGTTGCATGCATCGCCGTGGCAGATCAGCTCCGAGCAACAAGTCGCGACGCGGTGCGAGCACTCAGCGATGCAGGGATGACCGTTGTGATGGCAACCGGTGATCACGAAGCACCAGCGCGTGCAATCGCTGCAGAGGCCGGCATCACCGAGGTGCTGCATAGCGCAACGCCACTCGCAAAGGCAGAGGAGATTCGACGACGTCAGGCTCTGGGTGAATGCGTTGCGATGGTTGGCGATGGTATCAACGATGCTCCAGCGCTTGCGCAGGCCGATGTCGGGATTGCCATTGGCACTGGGACGGATGTCGCAAAGAACACAGCTGATATCACGTTGATGCGCGCCGATCTGACGTACGTGCTCTTGGCACGTCGCATCTCGCAGGATGCCGTGCGGAGCATCAAGCAAAATCTGTTCTTCGCCTTTGTCTACAATGTGGTTGGTATCCCACTGGCTGCTGGCGCGATGTACCCGCTCACCGGACTGGAGTTCTCGCCAATGATTGCGGCCGCTGCCATGTCCCTGAGTTCTGTCACGGTTCTGGCCAACGCACTCCGTCAGAGACTTTCTTCTGACTAACGATGATCACTAGCAAGAATCGTGCTATTTTTCGGCACGATGATTCTGCTTGACGATCTTCTCCTACAGGAGCAGGTGCTCACCACACACTTCGCCTGTGATCTTCAGCGCTGCAAGGGTGCTTGCTGCACCATGAGTGGCGGGGCAGGGGCACCTCTCCTTGATACCGAGGTGCAAGAACTACGAGGCGCCGTACAAGCAGCACTACCGTATTTGCCGGAGCGATCACGCGCGTGGTTGTCCGAGCACGACCCTGTCGAGGGACATAGCGGCGACTATTCAGTTGCGTGTTTGGACGATGCCGATTGTGTGTTTGTGTACTACGATGGTGCTGTTGCAAAGTGTGGCATCGAGCGTGCGTATCACAACGGCGAAGCATCATTCCGGAAGCCGATTTCGTGTCACCTCTTCCCTATTCGTGTTGCAAACTTTGGTGGACCCTATCTGCACTACGAGATGATCGCTGAATGCGAGCCAGGTCGCGCCAATGGTGAAACCAACAACGTATTGCTCGTAGAGTCGCTACGCGAACCTCTCATCCGTGCGTTCGGCGAGCACGCGTATGCGCGCATGCTAGCCTATGCCAACGGTGAGGAGGAGGGCGACCTATGAAGCTGGGGATTACGCTTAAAGCGTCGCTACAACAGTCTCTCACTCCTCAGCAGATTCAGTATCTCAAGATGCTTCAGTTGCCGCTATTGCAACTCGAGCAACATGTACGCGCCGAGATGGAGAACAATCCGATGCTCGAAGAGTCATCGGAATACGAGGCTTCGTCTGACGCGACATCGCCAGATGTCGAACCAACAATTGAACGAACCCAGTCAACAGCCGCCGAAGATGCTGCATCTGCGGTTGCCTATGCATCGAGTGAAGATGGAGCAGTAGCGCCGGCAAGTGATGTTCCGGAGGGCGCGGCAGACTTTGATCCAAAGGATGCATTCGAGTTCTACAAGTTGATATGGGGCGAGGATGCAACGAGTGGTTCGTCAACGGATACACGTGTTGGCGACGATGATGACGATGATGATCCGGTGTTCCAATTCCGCGATGTGCAAACACTCGAAGAAGATCTTCTCGAGCAACTTCGCTACCTCCACATCAGCACCGAGGAACGTCTCCTCGGCGAGTACATCATTGGCAATGTCGACGAAGATGGATACCTGCGTCGTCCGCTCGACGAGGTACTGCAGGAAACCAATGATCGATTCGCTGAGCATAATCTCGCGATTCACGCACAGGAGATGGGAAGGGGCAAGCAGTACGCACAGGACTTGTTCGACGATATCGATGTCGCGATGAATTCCCTTTCGATGAAGCAAGCAGAGTCAGTACTTCGGAAGGTACAAGCACTCGACCCACCGGGCATCGCATCGCGTTCCGTGCAGGAATGTCTGATCGCACAGCTCCGCACCGTTGAACGTCCGAATGCAGCACAAAAGCTTGCATTAATGATTCTGACGAAGACGTACGAAGCGTTTGCGATGAAGCACTATCACATCATCGAACGTCAGCTCGGGGTTACGCAGGATTATTTGCGTGAGGCCATCGACGTGATTCGTCGCCTCACTCCACGTCCGGGTGCAGGAACGATCGGACCCGAAGTCAACACCGTTACGCCAGACTTCACCGTCGAGCCAACGGAAGACGATCAGGACTTCCTCATCACTGTCAACGACTCGCGGCTCCCTGTGCTGCGTGTAAGCAATGCCTACGAGAAACTCAAAAAAGAAGCACGCTTCCACAAGTTCAACAAGGAAACACGAGAGTGGCTTCGTAAGAAGTATGAAGATGCGAAGTTCCTGATGCAGGCTATTCGTCAGCGCAAGAACACAATGTTGCGTGTCATGACTGCGATCGTTGGTCTTCAACAAGACTTCTTCCGCTACGGTCCGGAACAGTTAAAGCCGCTGATTTATCGTGATGTCTCAGAGGTAACCGGACTCGACATTTCAACCGTGTGCCGCATCGTCAATGGGAAGTATGTCCTTACGAGGTTCGGTACGTTTGAGCTAAAGTACTTCTTCAGTGAAGCACTCATGACCGATGATGGCGAAGAAGTATCGACACGCATCATCAAACAAAAGATCAAGGACCTGATCGACGCCGAGTCGAAGGATAAGCCTCTGAGCGATGACAAGCTTGGGAAGGACCTGAAGAAGCTCGGATACAACGTCGCCCGCCGTACCGTGGCGAAGTACCGCGAACAGCTTCGCATACCCGTTGCCCGACTCCGACGCGAGCTCTAGGCGCAGTTTTCATGTCACGTTCTTGTAACTGACGCACTCCAAGAATGCGCATACGACGAGCGATAGTCGACTACCCTTGTCGCGGCACGAACAATTTCATCGAGATATCAAGCGCCGTAGCACTGTGTGTGATTGCACCAACGCTGATAAAGTCAACTCCCGCCTCGGCATACTCACGGATGTTCTGATACGAGATTCCGCCCGATGCCTCGGTCTCGATGCGCCCCTCAACCATGCGGACACCCTCGGCAACTTGTGCCGGCGTGAAGTTGTCGAACATCACGCGGTGAATACCGCGGCATTGAAGAATCTCAACGACATCGTCGAGCGAACGTGCTTCAACTTCGATCTTCATCGCCGGACGGTCATGTAGTTCAGCAGCAACTGTTTCAACTGCCTGACGAATTCCGCCGCACGCAGTGATGTGATTATCCTTGATCATCACCATATCGTAGAGTCCGATCCGGTGGTTGTATGCGCCCCCTACTCGCGTTGCGTACTTATCGATCAAGCGCCACCCTGGGATCGTCTTCCGCGTGTCGAGAACACGCGCGTTTGTACCGCTGATCTGCTGGACATATGCACGAGTGAGCGTTGCAACGCCACTCATGCGCTGGATGAAGTTGAGTGCAGTGCGCTCACCAGCAAGCAATGCGTGTGCTGGACCGTCAATTGTTGCCAACACAGTTCCTGCTGGAACGACGTCGCCATCGTTCACCCGTGTTTCAATGTTCACATCAGCTGAGAACTGACGGAACACGAGCGGGAGTAACGGCATCCCACATACAACGCCATCTTGCTTCATCAAGAATCGTGCGGCTGCGGTAGCATCACGCGAGATGCACAGATCAGTAGTGATATCACCAGTTCCAAGATCCTCATGGATTGCGAACTGAATGAGACGGATGAGAGACGAATCGACTGGGAGCATTGGTTTCATAGTGGTAAACGTTCAGACGAAGGTACGAACAGGAACGAACTGGAACGTACTT
>JAURNF010000257.1 GCA_030830285.1 Candidatus Kapaibacterium sp. | reverse complement strand
TGTCGGGATATACGCGTTAGTATAGAAGCGTGCATTCGATGTTGCGTTGATCGTATTCACCATCGGCTGAATGAACGGCGTTGCATTCGTCTCAAAGACGTTCTTCAGCAAGCCACGTGCGAGATCGACAGCGAGGGGGTTATAGAAGGGCGATGTCTGTGCAGGCGCCACGGAGAACATGGCGCAGGCTGCGAATACAAAGAGAATTACGCGCTTCATGACAGCAACTTCTTACGAATGATGAAATAGATGGGAACGGCAATCACAGCCATTAGAATACCCACCGCCATGATGGTGATGATGGTAAACGCGAGTGAAAACAACTTTACGAGTATCCACCATGTCACGTTAAGAACGATGTAGGCAGCTCCTAGTGACAGGATCACAGCAAGAATTTTCTTCATGATATTGTCAGTTGGTTCAACTTCTCAGCAAGTTGCTTTGCAGCATTACGACGTTCGTAGGTTGCGATCAACGACGCGTCTGGTTCGGTAATCTGCATTCCTTGTTTCCACCTGTCAAGAAACGTGCCGATGATCTCTGCAATTGCAGGTACATCCGACTGCGGTGCACAGCCACCAGCGCGCGTCTGCACGATGAGGTCCTCGATGGCGCTACCACGTGGTGCAAGGGCAATAACTGGACGTCCAACCCCGAGGTATTCATAGACCTTTCCAGGTACAATCTCGGCGCTTTCCTTGGCATCGTCAACAATCAACAGAGATGCTTCGCTTTGCATCACGTAGCCGACGCTTTCCTCATGCGGCACATATCCGATGCGCTCGATTGACGAGGCAAACCGCGATGCATCCATCATTGCGTGTACTTCATCACCAAAGCGCCCAACAAACCGCAGATGCACGTCCTTAGGCTCCAGACGTCCAGCATCGGCGAGATACTCCAAGGCATCAAGAAATGCCTTTGGTGTGCGGCGTCCATACATCGAGCCAGTGTAGGTAATCGTAAAGCGATCGTTGCGCTGGTACGTCACCGATGGAAAGTCCGACGCATCAAATCCGTTCGGCACATGCATGAACTTCGATCGATCAAGCTGTGGATACTTCCGCATCGCATCATCAATGATGCCTGTCCACGCACACTCAACAACATCAGCTTCTGTAAAAACGGATCGCTCCAAGGAACGGTCAATTGCTGCAGGAAGGAACCACCTGTCAGGTGTTGTAAGAAACTCCGTCCATGGATCACGAAAACCAGCTACCCACGGCAGACCCGTAGCACGCTTCACGGCACGAGCGATAAGTGCACAGGTGTAGGGTGGAGACGAGGAATAGATCGCCGTGATGTTGTGTTCATCGACCAAGTGCTTTGCTGCTTTCACAGCCGTAAGCATCCAGCCGACTCGCGCATCTGGGATGAAGAACGTTGCACGAATCCACTCAGCGAGGCGTTCTTTCCAGCCCCTTCGCTGATCACCCGACTTGTTGACGTTTACGTCAATTGCTGCACTGCCGCGCCCCATGAACGATCGATAGATGTCGTAAGGCTCAAGGATTGGCACGCGCACCACATGCACGTCGGAAGGAATTTTTGCGAGCAGTGATTCATCACGCGCCGGAAAGTCGCCATTCTCAACAGTCATCACGATCGGACGCCATCCACATTCACGGAGGTAGGTCACATGCTTGAGCACGCGCTGCACTCCGGGGCCGCCCCCTGGAGGAAAGTGATAGGCGATTACAAGAACGGTCTTCATGCAGGACGTTGCAGAATGAATGCAGCTTCCATCGCAAGCGCACGCACCCCAGGTACGGCGCGCAACGCGCTTACTTCCAGACTTGGTATCGGAAGTTGGTACTTCCAGCGAAACACCGGACGCAGCGCAAAGAGTCGCTCATCAACGATGCGGAGATTTGCAGCTGTAGCTGCGCGACGCACATCAGATGCAGAGAGGCGGATGCGATGCAGCCGCACGAGCTCTTCTTGATTTACCTCTTCCCCTTGCTTAATGATCGATGAGAAGATCGACCATGGAAGGAGGTGCACGAATGGAATAGCTCCCAACTTCGTGCCGAGCAACTGCTGGTGTCCACCAAATGGCGAGGTGTACGGTGGGAAGGTAACAACGACAACGCCACCAGGCTTGAGAAGACGTTGAATGTTCCGCAGAGCGATGTGAGCATCGTCGAGATGCTCGATCACGTCGCGGAGCAGAACGATATCGAAACGCTCTTGCCACGCCGCAGGAACATCTTCATAGATCACGTCATGATGTGTGAAGTCGATATCGAGTCCTTGCGACGTCCACACAGGATCACTGATATCAGTGAGCAACGCTCCCTGAATATCTGTGCCCAAGGCATAGGATGTGCCACGCTCGACAAAGGCAGCTAGCACACCACCCTCGGCGCATCCGATCTCGCACACGGCAACGCCCGGCTTCCAGAGGCTGAACTGTTGGAGCCAAGGTAACAGTGTGTGTACCGCCAGACGATACTGCATCCGCACGTTGCGGATCGTACGTGGCAGCAGATCCATCTGTCCTACGCGATCGGAGAGGTCGCCCTGATGTTGCTGTTGCGTATTCATAGAAGTGTCAAAGATAGCATGTGGCGCGACCGTATCTTTGCCTTCTCTATGGCGAAATACTCGATCATCGTAGCGGTCTACAACCGCCCAGACGAGCTCAACGAGCTCCTTGTTAGTCTTGCCGGGCAGACGTATCGCGACTTCGAAGTGGTGATTGTTGAGGATGGCTCAACGATCAGTTCAAAGGACGTCTGTGCGACCATGTCTGGTCAGCTCGAGGTGAAGTACTTCAGCAAGGACAACAGCGGACCCGGTCCATCACGGAACTATGGGTGTCGTAGAGCAACCGGTGACTATTTCATGTTCATCGATTCTGATTGTACTGTTCCGCCGCACTACATGGCCAGAATTGACCAGGCGGTAGTGGAGCATGGCTACGATGCATTCGGCGGTCCAGATCGCGAGGATGCCTCGTTTACGCCCACGCAGAAGGCTATCAGCTTTGCCATGACATCCTTCCTTACCACGGGAGGTATTCGAGGGGGCAAGCGTCGCGTAGGTGGAAGCTTTCACCCGCGTTCGTTCAACATGGGGATCTCACGCGAAGTGTTCAACGAGACAGATGGGTTTGCACGAATGCGGTTCGGAGAGGATGTTGAGTTCAGCATCCGCATGATCGAGCATGGATACAAGGTAGGTCTGATTCCCGACGCATGGGTGTATCACAAGCGCCGCACAGATCTATGGAAGTTCTTCAAGCAGGTCCATAACAGTGGCATCGCACGGATCAACATCACATTGCGTCATCCCAATACGCTGAAGCCGACCCACTTCTTCCCTGCCATGTTTACGGCGTACACCCTGTTGGCCATCGGCACAGCTATCGTCGAGCCTATGGGCTGGGTTGGCTTGGCACCACTCGCGGTGTATCTCTTTGCGCTGATGATCAGCGCT
>JAURNF010000256.1 GCA_030830285.1 Candidatus Kapaibacterium sp. | reverse complement strand
CGTACGCGCATGCGAGCCCCATAGCGGAAGACGCGCTTTGAGTTACGTCCAACGAGGCGCATGCGACGTTCATCAAAGACGTAGTAGTCGTCGCTGAGGTCGCGCATGTGAAGAAGACCTTCGATACTGAGTTCTTCGATGGTGATAAAGACGCCGAACTGAGCGACGCCTGTGATGTACCCAACGTAGTCAGTGCCAATGTGCTCACGCGCAAGAATGGTCTGTGCGCATTTGTTGGATGCACGTTCTGCTTCTACTGAGGTTCGCTCGGTGGCAGAGCATTGATCACCAAGAGCACCTGCGACGCGCTGGAGAAGTTTCCATCGATCGGTTGATGGTTTGCTGAGCGCATATTCCTTGAGCACACGATGCACGAAGAGATCGGGATACCGACGAATCGGCGAGGTGAAGTGCGCGTAGTCGGTAAAGCCGAGTCCGTAGTGACCAATGTTGAAATCACCGTAGATAGCCTTCGACATCGAGCGCAACAGGAGTGTGTTGATCACTGGTTTCTCGACGCGATCGGCTGCCTGCAGAAGGATGTTGTTGATATGCGCGGGCGTAATTGTGCCCGATGGCACGGATACGCCGAGCGCGCGCACGACACTGAGCGCAACGCCGAGCTTCTCACGATCTGGTTTGTCGTGCACACGATAGATATATGGCGGAAGCTCCTTGCTGCGCCACTGCTTCTTAAGCGTATGTAAGTGCTCGGCAACACATCGATTCGCAGCGAGCATACACTCTTCGACGAGCGATGTTGCATCGGTGCGTGTTTTGACGACTGCCGATATCGGCATCATGGACTCATCGAGGATAAACGACGTTTCTTGTGTCGAGAAGTCGATACCGCCCGTCTTCATGCGATTTGTGTACAAGGTGCGTGCGAGTACATGCAGTGCACCGATCAGTTCAGCGTGGTCGCCTTCACCTGTCTCGATAATCGTTTGTGCTTCTTCGTAAGTGAACCGGCGCTTCGACTCGATGAGCGTCTCTTCGATGCGGTACGACGTACGTGTGCCACTTGGCGAAAACACCATGAACACCGAAAACGCAAAGCGAGGTCGATTCGGGACGAGCGAGCAGACATTGTTCGAGAGATGCTCAGGGAGCATTGGTACAACACCATCGACGAGGTACGTTGAGTTGCCACGCTTCTGCGCTTCGGCATCGAGTGCAGAGCCTTCACGGACGTAGTGCGAGACATCGGCGATGTGGACGCCGAGTTCGACAGATCCATCGTCGTGATGCACAAGCGAGAGCGCGTCGTCGAAGTCGCGTGCATTCACTGGGTCGATCGTGATGATCAGATCCTTCGTGCAATCACGACGTCCCTCGGGGGCAATCGAGGTTGGCTCTTCTGCCAGGCTGGCTTCTTGCTCAACTACGTCAGGGAAGAATTCAGGTAGACGAAACTCTTTGCGGATAGCGGCAAACTCCACGGCGGCCTTACCTGAGCGTCCGATCACTTCCGTGACGGCTGCCTCAGGGGCTGAGTTCGCATGTTCCCATTTGACAAGCTTAGCAAGGACCTTATCGCCCGGCTTTGCGCCGTTGATGTTCTTTTCGGCAACCAGAAAGTCTACGTGGTACTTGGGCTCGTCTGGCAAGAGATAGTAGAACGTTCCATCGTAGTCGAGTGTGCCTGCGATCGCATGCTGTGCGCGCTCGAGCACAGCGACAACTTCACCACGAACCTTTCGGTCCTTCGGTATCGCATGTGGCTGCACCAACACCGTGTCACCATCAAGTGCCGTATGCATGTGCTGACGTCGCACATGGATCACCGGCATCTCGGCGTCGCGCGTGCGAACAGTTGCATGCTCGTGATAAATCGATAACACGCCACGGATACCCTCAGTACCGACCGACGGCAGGGAGAACCTCCGTCGACTGTGTGCCACGATTGTACCCTCGTCCACCATTACGCGCAACAGGTCGCGCATGTGCTCATACTCCTCGCTGCCCGAGCGAACGCGCAAACGTTTCGATAGGTCCAGCAGGGGAAGAGGGGTAGTTGTCTCAGCTAAGAGCTCGAGGATCTCTGCACGTAGGTCACGGATAGAGGTAAGGCGTTTCATAGATGCAATATCACGACTATTCAAGGAAGATGTTTCGACCGCTTTTGTAGCCTCTGTGAACCTACGGCCAACAACATTGGGGAACTCTGATAATAATCATGGTTCGGCAGACGCTTTTCCCTACGTTTGACGCATGAACATCGGTGTCCTCAAGGAGACGCTTGCTGGTGAGCGACGTGTGGCCCTCGTCCCTTCGGCTTGTCTCCATCTCACAGACAAGGGCCATTCCGTTCACATCGAGGAGGGGGCAGGCATTGCTGCCGGCTTTGATGATGCTGCATACCGCGATGCGGGAGCAGCTGTTATGTCGCGAAGCGAGGTGTTGCAGCGAGCGACGCTCGTCCTGCGCGTCGCTGTTCCGTCGCCAGTCGAGATCGCTGAGCTCCGCAGTGGACAGTCGTTGGTATCGTATGTGTATCCCAAGCGACATCGTGATGTGCTCGATGCACTTGCTGCGCGGGGTGTAACGACGTATGCGCTCGATGCAATGCCTCGTATCACCCGAGCGCAGAGTATGGACGTGTTGTCGTCGCAGAACAATCTCGCAGGCTACAAGGCAGTGATCGTCGGTGCCAATGCACTTGGTCGTGTATTCCCACTGATGATGACTGCTGCAGGTACCGTGACTCCCGCAAAGGTGCTGATCTATGGTGCTGGTGTGGCTGGACTTCAAGCAATTGCCACTGCAAAGCGATTGGGTGCACGCGTGGAAGTATCCGACATTCGACCCGAGACGAAGGAACAAGTCGAGAGCTTGGGCGCGAAGTTTATCATGGTGGAAGGACTCGACCGTGTGAATGTGCAGGGCGGTTACGTTGCCGACATCGACAGTGATGTGCTTGCACGTCAAACAGCCGCCGTCGAGAAGTCGCTCTCAGAGGCCGACCTCGTGATAACCACTGCACTTGTTGTTGGTGGCACGGCACCGCGACTCATCACTGCAGCACAAGTAGCGAAGATGAAACGTGGTTCAGTGATTGTCGATATGGCCACCGAGGCTGGTGGCAATTGCGAACTCAGCAAACCCGATGCAACAGTTGAACACAATGGCGTTACCATCATTGGATGCAACAACCTTGCTTCGTCCGTTCCAACACATGCAAGCGAGCTCTACGCAAAGAATGTCACAACGTTTCTCGCAGCAGTAGCAACGTCAGACGGAATCTCGACAGATACGAGCGACGAGATCGTCGCCGCTACAATGGTCACCTATGGTTCGGAGGTTCGCGCATGAGTACCGAAACGCTACAGCTCTTGTACCTCATCATCATGATGATCTTCCTCGGTGTCGAGCTCATCATGCACGTACCCAGCGTTCTGCACACACCGCTGATGTCTGGTGCAAACGCTATTCACGGCGTCGTCATCATCGGCTCGATCATCGTGATGGGACAGGCAACGGAAACGCTACCAATGATCCTTGGCTTCATTGCCGTCATCCTTGGAACGCTCAATGTTGTTGGCGGCTTCGTTGTGACCAATCGTATGCTTGAAATGTTCAAGAAGAGGCAGTAATGGAATCACTCCTTGCGATCATCTACCTCGTTGCATCGGTCACGTTTATCGTAGGCATGAAGATGCTCGGCTCGCCAGCAACGGCGCGTCGTGGCAATCTGGTAGCAGCGGCCGGTATGGGCCTAGCCATTCTTGGCACCATCACGCTGTACACAAACAGCAATGGCGAACATCTGCACAACATTCCATGGATCATCGGCGGCTTGGCCATCGGCACCGTGATTGGTTGGATGATGGCCATCAAGGTCAAGATGACATCGATGCCACAAATGGTATCGTTCTTCAACGGTATGGGTGGTGCATGTGCTGCACTGATCTCGCTCATTGAGGAATCGCATCACAGCGCGATGGCAGGGGGCGCACATGCAGCCGATGTTGGCACATCGCTTACAATTATGGCCGGACTCGTGATTGGCAGTGTGTCGTTCTCAGGATCGATCATTGCCTTCGGCAAACTCGCTGAGCGTATTGGCGACATCGATGTGAAGGGACAGCAATTCGTCAACATCCTTGTGCTTGCGGGTGTGGTCGTTGTGTCAACAATGTACGTGATGGGCACGATGACGGGCATGCAGACGCTTGTGATTCTCGCGGTGCTGTCGCTTGCCTACGGCGTGCTCTTCGTGATGCCAATTGGCGGCGCAGACATGCCGGTGGTGATCTCGCTGTTGAACTCGTTTACCGGTGTTGCTGCTGCATGTGGTGGCTTTCTCTATGGCAACATGGTGATGCTCATCGGCGGTATCCTTGTCGGATCGGCTGGGACGATTCTCACCGTGGTGATGTGCAAGTCAATGAACCGCTCACTCACCAACGTCCTCTTCGGCGGCTTGATGTCCAAGAAGGCAGGCGCATCTGCAGGGGGCGGATCAGCTGTGCAAGGCACGATCCGTGAAGTGACAGCGGCGGATGCAGCAGTGCTTATGGCATATGCAAAGCAGGTGGTGATCGTCCCAGGGTATGGTCTTGCTGTTGCGCAGGCACAGCACGTATGTCATCAACTCGAGCATGAGCTCGAGAGTAAGGGCGTAACGGTGAAGTATGCTGTGCATCCGGTTGCCGGTCGTATGCCAGGACACATGAACGTACTCCTTGCAGAAGCTGACGTGTCGTACGATAAACTTGTGGAGATGGACGAGATCAATCCCGAGTTCCCAACTACTGATGTGGTGCTCGTGGTGGGTGCCAACGACGTTGTGAATCCTGCTGCAAAGACCGACCCGACGTCACCGATTTATGGAATGCCGATTCTCGATGTCGAGTTGGCAACGCACGTGATCGTGATGAAGCGCTCGATGAAGGCCGGCTATGCAGGCATTGAAAACGAGCTCTTCTTCCGTCCGAACACTGCAATGTTGTTTGGTGATGCAAAGGCATCGCTCACTGCTCTTGCTGCACAGGTCAAGGCCTTGTGATGTCGCGCTGATGTCTGATATTCGTTGATGATACGTTTCGGACTTGTCCTTCTTCTGCTCTCGAGCGTTGCCCTAGCCCAAGATGATCTGCAGGATATGCTGCAGGAATTGTTTGGGAAGGGACTCAACACGTTTAACAAGGGTCAGTACGCCGAGGCCGTAGAGTTCTACTCGCGTGCCATTGCACTCGACAGCATCAGCACAAACGTGCGCTTTAACCGTGCCACAGCCTACATGCGTATGGGACGCTATGGCGAGGCAAAGGATGATCTCGATCGCATCCTTGCTGTCCGCCCCGAACTCCTGAATGCACGCATGCAACGTGCCGTTGTGCAAGCAGAGATGGGGTTGCTCGTGCATTCGATGGATGATGTATCGTCGGTGATCCGGCAAGACAGTACCTTCCCGAAGGCATATCTCTTCCGTGCGCGTGTGCGCCGCATGCTGGGAACTGATCCACGAGTTGTGTGCGATGATCTCCGCGAAGCCTTGAAGCTCGGCGACAGTACGGCCCTTCGTTTCATGCAAGGGTGTCCGTAACATGATGCGTCTGGTAGCTGTAACATGTGCGCTTCATTTCAGCGTATGTGCTGGATGGTCTGCACTTGTTCAACAAGACGCACTCCACGCACCGATGCTTGACGTAGAACAGGCGCGTGCTGAATTCATGAGTGATAACGCACGTCCTGCATTTACCATTCGACATATCTATGCCACAGGTGTGATCGATACCGTCAAGGCCGTTATCAAAACATCGTCGATGCGCTCACTCAAGGGTGAGTACCAACGGTACAAGCCAGTGCTCGATAGCGTGTGGGCCGTGTCAATCGACTCGGCTCGTTCAGAAGTGTTCATTGCAGTGCACCTTGAGGGGAAGGGATTGCCCCTTCCTAAGGACTCTGTGCTTGGATCCGTTCGTCTCACAGTGAGCGCTGCTGTGTGGGATGGGGAAGAGTGGCTAGGCACCACCTCACAGCCATTTAGTGTGCGTGTAATTAATTGGCCGATTCCTCGTGCGCGGATCGATTCGGAGGATATGACCGTCGTGCGGTCGACGAAGGCGAATGAGCCGTTTCAGGTGTCGATCAATGGCATCCGCATTCGTATCCCGCGAAGCGATTCGGTAAGGGGCTTGCCCGAGCTGCGCACGTTTACGCGCCACGACGTCGAAGTTGGCTACGAAGCGGGCTCACTTGTCACACCCGACACAGCACTTGATGCGCGCAGGAGCGTGCAGGTTCAATCGAAGTTGCTCGATGATGGTACTGTCGCGATCACGGCCGCGATCGCTGGACGCCCCCTACCAATTGCCAAGCGGAACGACGAGTTTCGGTTTACGTTGCTCGTCCGTGCGCGGCTTCGACACGGTCCGGCCATTGGACGTCCCATCACGGAAACCATCGATATCGCCGTGCCTCGGCGTGTGATCCCAACGATTCCGTCTACATCGCCCGCGACGGAGAAAACTGACGAATGATGCCGTAACTTCACGGCATGTCATTAGGGATGCAGTGTATTGTCGCGCTCATCGTTGGGGGTGTGCTCGGCGCAGTTGGTGGATCATGGGTTGCAATGCTTGCACCCATAGGCGACGCGTTCATTCGCGCTGCGCAGATTGTAACCATGCCCTACATCATGCTTGAGTTGATCGTCTCACTCGGAAATCTTTCCGAGCGATCGCGATCCTTGCTTGTGCGAACCGGCGGCGTGGCATTCCTCTGTGTGGTGGTGTGCTCAGTTGCGATGGCTGTGATCGTACCAACGTGGTTGCCAGACCTCGAGACGTCGGCGTTCTTCCGACCAGATATGCTTGTTGATACGTCGCGCACCGACTTACTCAATACGTACCTACCATTTAATGTGTTCGGTGCCATGGCAGCGGACAACTTTCCAGCTGTCGTGTTGTTTTGCGTTGCGATTGGGTTCATTGTACAGGCGCTCAACGATCGTAATGTCGTGCTAGGTCCAGTCGACGTGCTGCGACGAGTGTTTCAAAAAATGAACAAGCTCGTTGCCAAGCTCACACCGCTTGGAGTGTTTGCATTCACGGCTGTGTCGATCGAAGCGCTTGATCTCAATCAGCTCATTCGACTGCATGCGCTGCCTGTGCTTGGTATTGGTGGGTACATCGTGCTCATGGCTGCGATTGTAACGCTCATTGTAAGTACAACGCCCACATCGTTGCGCTCACTATGGCGAATGATCAGCGCTCCGTTCTTGCTGACGGCGTCGACGACGAACTTGATCATTGCATTGCCAATGCTCGTTGAGTCGATGAGCGCAGAACTTGGTGGTGATGATGACACGCAGGAACAAGTATCGGCTGTGGTACCGGTTGGTTTTATTCTCCCAACGGCTGGACAAGTATTCTTGCTGTTTATGGTACCATTCTGTGCATGGTACGCCGATCGGTCGTTCTCTGCAGCATCATATGTGCAACTCTTTGCATCAGGAATACCGACGGTCGTCAGTGGCATACGCACGACAATCCGACTCGAGCTTGTGAATGCTGGGTTGCCAGAAGATCTCATCAGCGTGTTCTTTATCAATGGCGAGTGGATCTATCGCGTTGAGAAGACGCTTGCGATGTTGGGCATGGTAGCGATGGTGTTAGCTGTGGTTGCACAATCACGCGGCACGCTGAAGCTTCGAATACGTCCGGCACTTGTGGGGTTGTTCTGCACCGTAGCGCTTGCTATCGGACTCGGCATTGGCGCGCGAGGGATGCTGACGCAGACGCTTGCGGGAACGTATAACGGTGCAGCAACCATGATGACGCTCGAACCAATGGTGCCGCGCGTACCGACAGTGTTGCGACAAGATCTGCCGGGCGCAGATACGGTATCGCTTGAAGCAATCCGACGCCGTGGTGTATTGCGCGTTGGTGTCAGATCGCAGAGTCTACCGTGGGCATATCACCGAAGCGACGGCAAGTTGGTCGGGTATGATATTGATGTCATCACGGCTCTTGCAAAGCAACTTGGTGTGCGGCTCGAGATATACGAAGCAGCAACATCGGTACTTGAGAAGTACATCGCCAGACAGCGGATTGACATCGCCGTTGGTGGCATTCTTGATTCTCCATCGCGATCAGCGCTCTACAATTCCACCGATGGGTATCAGCAGGTGCATCGCGCACTTGTTGTGCATGACGATCGTGTTGGTGACGTACAGGATCGCGCGGCGAATGCTGAACGTCCGCTACGTATTGCAACGGCTGACTCCGAACCAGTGAGCGATGACGTTGTTCGAGCGCTATCCATCGCACTAAGTCAAAACGATCAACCTGCACGCATCTCAATTGTCCGACTACGAGAGCACGCTGAGTTCTTGCGTGACACAACCTCTCGCATTGCTGATGCGCTTTTGACGACGGCTGAAGGTGGTGCTTCATGGTCGGTGGTGTATCCACACACAAGCATGCTGCCCATCCTGCGAAATAGGGTGCCGACGGAGTGCGTGGTGCTCGTGGCGGGGAATGATGCTGACTTGCGAGATTATTTGCAGCAGTGGATCTCGCAGGAGCGGTCGGTCGGGTTCTTTGATCGGCTCTTCGCGTACTGGATTGCGCGCTAACCGCGTAGTTGCTACGTATATTCGACGCTTCACAACACACTACCCATGAGGTTGTCTCAATGTCAATGTCAGCTACTCGTCGATTCTTGCTCAGTGGATTTCTCGCCGCAAGTGTACTTGGCGGTTGTCGGCATGCGGATGTAATGGATCCACATGACAAAGAAACGAAGACGTACGAGATCAGTGGACTCTTCTCGATGACCGGGAATTGGAATACGCTTGGCATTACGGGTAATGAAGCTGCGCGCATGGCTGTGCAGGATGTCAATGCCTGGGCATCGCAGCGTGGTGGGAAGGAATCGATCTCAT
>JAURNF010000255.1 GCA_030830285.1 Candidatus Kapaibacterium sp. | reverse complement strand
CAGAATCGGACTCTTGCGAACGATACTTCCTGGGAGGAAGCTTCGTGAATCGAGGAAGATCTGCATTGCAGGCCCGGTCGATTCCGGATCAACGACGGTAGTCACGCCATCAACTGTGACCTTATCTGTTACGCCCATAGCGTAGCGATCGTCTTCGCTTGCAGCATACCCAAACAGTCCAGCGCGCTGCGTCGAGAACGAAATGTCCTTTGGCACGACGAACGTTGCGGTAAATCGACCGTTCTTCACGACAAATGCACCTCGACAGAGCGCAGGACCTGGCTTTGAAAACGTGTTGACCGTTTGGTGAACGTCGTTATCAACCACGGAGATCATACGTGTTCCATCGAGAAGCGATACAACGACGTTACCCGTGAAGGTATCGTCGAGTACCATGTCTCGAGCAGTTCCAATCTCCCCTTCTACCGTCACTGTGCTGAGTGCCGCGATGGTTACTGGCTTCATTGAATCGCTCAGTGCCACGCCATTGATCGAGGTAAAGCGAACATGTTGCTCTGGAACCAGCAACCGCATGGTTGGGTCGCACAACAGATGGAATTTCTCGTCGTTGTTGGACGTGTAGCGCTGCTTGACGCGATACATACTCAGTCCGAGCGTCGGATAGCGTCCTTGATCATCACGCGTGAACAGATCTGAGTAGAACTCTTCATTCAGTGCTGCATTCGACAACGAGAACACCACGCGTGCTGCAGAGAACACGCCGATAGCACCGCCATTTTCCATCAAGAGCAGCTCTTCAGCGCCCGACTGCATGTCCGCCATATCCCAACGTGCAAAGTCACACGTTGCGGCAGTTAGGAAAAATGGCTTGTTCACATTCGTCATCATCTGTGGAGTTGTCTCGCGCACGAAGATCTGCTCGTGTGCCCACACGCGTGGATTGCCGTGTCCGATCCAGTTAAGGATGATGGAGCCCGAGGTGTTAATGCTTGAGACCATGTCTTCCGTCGCCGACGGCTTGCGGCGGCCACGAGCAACGTTTTCAGTTGGATACTCAACGAGGTAGATCTTCCTGGCTTGGAATGCCTTCGGAACGAAACTCTTTGCGAGTGTCTCGTTCTGATTGAGGTGCATTGCGCCATCAGAGAGTCCGTCGCCCTGTTGACCATCATCGGCAATGAACGTCACGCGCGTGCGCCAATCGTCTCTCGAGGCTGTCGTTTCGTATGCTTTGATCTTGGCGTGCATACGGTCACCCATCGCGTCACTTGTGACAGGGATCCTTCCAATTGCAAGATCCTGCTGACGGTCGTTACCGTTGATGCGAACAAAGAAGTCATCTGTTGTGTACGTCGTCAGACCGTAGTCCTCGGCATCTGGGTCGAGACTCTCGTAGGGAGGCACAAGATTTTGCTGCGTAGACGCGAGATTCTTGTAATCAAAGTGGCCATCACCCCAGAGTAAGATCGCCGACGGACGCGGAGTCCATGTATCATACGCCATGGCAATAAAATCACGGATGGCAGTTGGATCCTGCATCCCGTAGGAAAACTCTGCGTAGATCTCGTCTGTTGTCACCACGCGCGCAGTGACTTCACGCCTCGAGGTTCTGTACTCAGCATATCTCTGTGCAGATCCGAGCAGTGATGGATGCGTAATGATGATCAGATCAGCACCACGCGGCTTGCTCCGCAGAAACGGGAATGCAATGCGCGTAAGCGTCGGCTGCTGAAAGCTCGACGAGATGAAATATCGTCGACGCGCAGAATCGCAGGTTTCACGGATGGCAACCACACCACCCGTCGTTGAGACGTTTTCGACGAACACTGGACGTGAGGGATCAGTTACATCAGCAGCGAACACATCGGTGCCGAGTCCATTGATTGCATACTCATGGGTCCCAGCTCCCGGGACTGACCAGAATTGGAACACCCCACCATCTGCTTGCAGCTGACGCGGGTAATGGATCTCCAGCCAGTCGAGCATTCCGGAAGCTGCTCGATCCGTACTTGTGTATGCGAACCGCACCACGCTCCGTCCGTCTGCTGCTACCTGCTGCGCTGGGATGGATGCGCTCCCCACGGCAGTGAACGCGTCCATGTACTTCGGCACAGCACGGATGGTTGTCTGCCCCATGACGGCACCGTTCTCAGAAATCGAGATCGTACCAGGAGCTGTTGAACGATGCGCAACCACAAAGGAATAGTTGACAGTGCCATTGCGAACAAGACCCGGCAGGAAGGTCTGATAGATCGTAGACCCAACGCTTTCGATTGACCGACCGTACCAACGGCGACCAGAACCACTGGAGTATGGACTCTGTAGTTCATCTTCGATCGCAATGCTACCTGTAACGACTGACGGCGTGACTGTAGCCGCGGAGGTTGCCGCTGGACGCAGTTCTGCACGACGCCCAGGCCCACCACCCGTTGTCAGGTAATACCCGGCTTCGCGTGCGTAGTGATGGATGTAGTGCCGTACGTCAGTTTTTGTCTGTCGCCAACCAGTGGTCGCTTGCGCGTAGAACACCACATCGCGAATCGAGCCATCAGGGTTTTGTCGTACGATAACTGGTTGCTCACGCAGCTTGCTGCTACGTGCCGAGTCAACCAGCTCTGGCAGTTCAACGCCACCACGACCGAAGATCTTCAATGTTGAAGCAGCCGCCGCATCCGTGCCAATGCCTGCCGCGCGCAACTGGTCGGCCGTAATGCGATAGAGTCCTTCACGATCGATCGTCATCCGGAAGACATCCGTGAATTCATCTGCCTGGATGCGCTCGAGATCTTTCGAACGTTGCATCGGCGCATGCGTGAGCCAGGGGGCACGTGGATTAATCACATCGAGCGCTGTTGGGGCCGTACTCGACGTTTGTGCAGTCGAACCGGTAAACACCACGCGCACGTCAGCACCGGTGGTGATCGTCGTGCCCTTCGACGCACTGCGTGAGGCTACCACGATCGATACACGAGCGATGTGTCGATCACCAGCGATTCCAACATAGGCGATGCTCCATCGACCAGGAATGAGTGGAGCAGAGGAACGCCAGTACATCGGATCGCTCAACTGGACATCGAACGGCAATGAGGTAGCAAGATCAATAGCTTTCACATCAGCACGCTCAACGCGGAAGGCCTGTGGTCCAGGTACGATCATGTCGATGTCAACCACCCACTGTACCTCCTGACCCGATGGTGAGATGCGAACAGTAGCTCCGTCAATCGACGGGTGGATCGTTTTGACTCCGTTTGATGCGACCACCGTATCCCAAGCCTTCATGCTCGGGGTGTAGCGAAACGCAACAGCAGCTGGAGTGCGCTCGCCCACAGTGACACCCTTCGGTAACCGAGCCCACACGGATGTACCTGCGAGTACAACACACATGAGGGCAATACTCCAACGTTGAGCCATGGTGTTCGGCATGTAAGAGTTTAGCTGTATTGAGAGAATCAGTGAAGCAACTGATGTAGAGACGCGCAGTGCTGTCGGTATTGTATTGGCGCTGGGTGAAAAGTTACCGCAAAAAAAATGCCTCGCCATCAGGGGGGAATGAGATGGCAAGGCATGCAGCATAAAGAGGAAGTGACGACTCGCGTCGTCGAGCGGGAAACGAGACTCGAACTCGCGACCCCAACCTTGGCAAGGTTGTGCTCTACCAACTGAGCTATTCCCGCTTGTTGGTGAT
>JAURNF010000254.1 GCA_030830285.1 Candidatus Kapaibacterium sp. | reverse complement strand
GCGCTCACCGACGGCTGACAACAGATCAATCACTGCTTGACCGTCATGTGCTGGTGTAAAGGTAACGCCAATGCGGTCTGATGCTGGCTGCGGCGCAATGCCCGCACGAACAACGGCTGGGTAGCCGAGTTCGGCAACGCTTGTCGTTGCGAGGTGTCGTTGCACCGACTCGCCCGTAGGAGCGATAAAGACGTGGCCAGCAGGGGTAACCGCCACACCAGTGATCGAACCATCACCAGGAAGTCCGTCGCGCATGACCGTGAAATACTCGCCGTAATTAGGACCGCGGAACGGACCTGAGCTTTTCTCGGTGCCTACCCACATGTCGCCATTAGGCGCAAATGCAATAGCGGAGATGCGGTTGTTCGTTACGTCGCGATCATCCCATGCTGAGTCGAGGTACTTCCATGACTCCCCATCATTGGTCGACTTGAGGACAACGGCATTTGGCGTCTTTGTCGAGCCAGGCAACGCATTTCGCCCAACGTAGAGGTGACCAAACTTATCTGCCGCAAAGGTCGCATAGAGGTCGTCAGACTCATTTGAACTACCATCTCCGTTGTCGATACGACGCCACGATGCTCCGCGATCGGTTGATCGGAACAGGCCCTTGTTGTATGCAGCTGAGACGAACATCTTATCGGAGTTTGGCGATAGATACACCTCGAACAGCGACGATGTTGCACTAGGGAGCCCAGTCACGGGAATATTGATAAACGTTGCACCGCCATCACTCGAAAAACGTGCACGAAGATTCGATGCACCTGCATCATACCCCATGAAGATCTGCGTAGGAGTTCCAGCTGCAGACTTTACCGAAACGCTAATGCGGGAGTTCGAGGTGATTTCGAGGCCGACATCCAACTTGTTCCAGGTATTGCCATCGTCCGTCGAGCGCAGTAGTCCTAGGCCGTTCACAGCAGCATACAAATGATCATTCGCGTCATGGACGAGCTGGTTGATTGGGAACCAGTTTGGTCCACCATCATCAATCCCTTGATCCAATGCCTCCCACGTGCTACCGTTATCCTTGGTGCGATACACCTTTGAAAACGGTGTACCCACGAAAACATGGCCATTTGAGGTCACGGTCATGCACGTTGTAGCAGATGGCGGACCATCTGTTGACTGCCAGAACTGACCGTATGCAGAAACAGAAACCAACGTCAGTACAGCGGCTGTTAGTAAACGTCGCATGCGCACTACCCCTTCGAGGAACATTCAATCGTACTTTTGCAGCGTCAAGATACCACTTTTCACGACGGCTCGCAGCGCTATGCACATTCATTTCATCGGAGTTGGCGGCACCGCCATGGGTTCAGTAGCCATCGCATGTACCATGCAAGGGCACACAGTCACCGGTAGCGATGGCCCACTCTACCCTCCGATGAGTACGGTGCTCGATGAAGCCGGCATAACACGGTATGAGGGGTATAGCGCAGAACGGCTCCGCGAGCTTACGCCAGACCTCATCGTTGTGGGCAATGCGATCAGCCGCGGTAACCCAGAACTTGAATGCGTCCTGACAGATCGACTGCCGATGACGTCGATGGCAGAGTTTGTTGGGAAGTACCTCATCAGTCGGAACACCTCAATTGTATGTTGCGGCACGCACGGCAAGACCACAACATCAAGCATGGCTGCGTGGCTTCTAGCGCACGCTGGTCGCGACCCAGGATTCTTGATTGGTGGCGTACCAGGCAATTTCACCGTCGGCTGCCGTCCTGTTCCCGAGCACATACACGACTCGCACGCCGGTGTGTTTGTGTCTGAGGGTGATGAATACGACACGGCCTTCTTTGATAAGCGCAGCAAGTTCGTGCACTATCGTCCGACGATTGCCATCATCAACAACATCGAGTTCGACCACGCAGATATCTTCAACTCACTTGAGGAGATCATTCGGTCGTTCACACACATGGTGCGCATCATTCCACAACATGGCGTTCTGCTTGTAAATGCGGATGATGCAAACGCACTTCGTGCAGCAGAACAAGCGCCATGTCCGACCGAAACTGTTGGCACAAACCCAGACGCCACCTGGCGTCTGATCGACATCGAAGAAGATGGTGCTACTACGCGGTGGACATTGCTGCGTGATGGCTCGGAGTATGGTAAGTTCTCTCTTCCAATGCCAGGCGAACACAACATCCGCAATGCATCGATGGCGATTGCTGCTACGACACATGCCGGATTGAGTGCGGCAGAGCAAGCTTCTGCGCTAATGGCATTTCGCGCCCCAAAGCGACGTCTTGAAGAAATCGCGCAGTGGAATGGCTGTACCGTTATTGACGACTTTGCACATCATCCAACGGCGATAGCGAAGACGATCCAAGCATTGCACCAACGGTTCCCCGGATCGCGGCTTCACGTGGTCTTCGAACCGCGTTCGAACACAACTACACGCAACTTCTTTCAAGACGAACTCGCAACGTGCTTCGCAGGAGCAACAACAGTCTGCATTGGACCAGTCAATCGTCCAGAGCGCTACAGCGAAGATGAACGCCTCGACACTGCACGACTTCTACGTGACCTTTCCAATCTGAACGTAGATGCACATGCATTGCATCCTGATCGAGCACAGGATCGAACATGGGGACAAGACATTGTGACGCTTCTTCGTGAGCGAGTTACCTCGGGCGACGTGATTGCCGTGCTGAGCAACGGTGACGTTGGCGGATTGCGCACAATGCTTAGCGCTCAATCATGAGCTTTCGCAGAACGGGTTCGGTACCATCCGACACATCTTCAACACGGTAGAAGTACAACCCCGGACTGACACGCTCACCTGATGCGCGTGTGAGATCCCACTGCACCCCACCGCTACGATCTCGCGTTGTGAGTTCTGCCACAGGGCGCATCATCGCATCGAGTACAACGATGCGAGCCGAGGCCGTGAGTCCCGCAAACGTAACCACATTGTGCGCTTGCAGCTTCACTGGATGCGGATACACATACGCAGATGCGAGATCCTCTGCAAGAATCGTAAACGCTCGGGTTCGTCCAGCACCTGTTGTCATTGCAGCGCCAGAGATACCCGTCACGCCCGCAATAGTAAGCAGATACGGCACTCCACGTGGCGTGAGCGGTACCGATGGATCGAGGCTAAGCACAGCCTCGGTCGCACTGCGCAGAAGAACTGTCGATACCGATCCGACCGGCTGTAGATTATAGTTCGTTGCATCTTCAGCAGATGCATCGACGGCTTGCGAGAACTCAATGACAAGTGACGTCGGAGACTCCACTCGTAGCGCCGCGATAATGATGTCTTCGCGCGCAGCAGGGTTGTCAAGCACAATCCTCGCAATTGACGTGTCCTCCACTGCGAGCGTCGTCGCGTCATACAGACCACCGATCAACACCACACAACGCTGCTCCGCATCGAACGCCGGGAATGTCACAATCGCTCGGCGTGCATCACCAGCAGTAATCGACGTGGCACGCACGGCTCGGCGCGCAGCTGTATCCGAAAGCACAAGCGCTGATGGTTCGATGTGATGCAGTGCGATATCACCAGTGAATGTGAGTTCGAGCTGCACGCCAGTGCGCAGCTGGGAGCGCAGCAACGTGTCAGGTGACATTGAAGCAACTCGCACGCGTGGACCAAGAACGACATCTGCTGGAAGTGACGGGGTGCTCATCTGTCCATTCGCAAACAACGCGCGTAAAACGTAGCGGATCGTTCCAACACGTGGAACATCAACATGCGTGAGTCGTTCAGCAGCAACCGTGTCGCGCAGAAGCAACACACCATCTCCTGATTGTCCGTCGACAACGTAGGCTGAAGCCGATTGTACCGGCATCCAATCAAGATCAACACTAACAGGCTCGCGACGGTGAGCACGCAGCGCACGCGGTACCTCAAGAGCCGAGACGTTCATCTCACTAAATCGAAAGCCCGTCATCGCACCGATCATTGGTACTGTTGTTCCCACCCCAATCTCGTTAACTCCATTGCCATTGAAATCATGAATGAGCATGCGTGGGGTCACTACATCTGGCTGGTACCAGAGTGGCGTGACTACACCATTGCGTTGACCGAATACGTAGAGCCTTGGAAAGGCGCAGATCGCGATCTCTGCACCTGCATTATCGTCAAGATTCCCAACGGCTAGACCATTGCGAAATCCAATGCCATAACGGACGCCTTCGATATGCTCGGTCCATACAACACGGTATCCTGAATCTGAACCTCGCACCATGCGATACGTCCATAGTTGGCGACCGTACTCACGATCAGCATTCGCCTGCGTACTATCAGGAACGCCGTACACAATCTCGTCTCGTCCGTCGCCATCAACATCCCCTGCTGCGACGTATCCCGAGCCCCCTGCCCCTTCGTTAGCGAACACTACTGGCTGCGTGAACGTCGCGCCATCCCACGTGCTGATGACGAGGTCACCGTCGGTATCGGCGAATGCAACAGCCTTACGGCCTGTGCCCGAGAAATCACCGGTGGCGATGCTGATCTCGTCAACGCGGTTCGAGCTTGCACCTGATGCTGGCTCACTCACATTGAAAATGCGTCCAAGAACATCAAACTGATTGTTGCGGTACGTAACAACTGTGCACCCAGAATCCGACAGCATCAACAGCTCTTCACGTCCATCGCCATCGATGTCTGCCACACCAGCAGCCTGACGTCCGCTCAACGTGTCGGCGAACAACACGCGTGCAAACGGCGAGCCCGTTGGCGTAGACTGCTCGAACAACACCGCCTTGCCGATAACATGACAGAACACTTCGTAGAGTCCGTTGCCATTGACATCGGACACGCCACGTGGGATCCATGTGGCCTGAAGCGAGTCACGAACTCGCCAGTTCGTCCCATTAAACGACATCGTGCGAATGCCACCAAAGGAGTTCCCTGTCAAGTCTGCCATGAACACCGTCTTCGTGCCATCACGATATAGGTCGCGGACATCATTGAGAACATACCCACTCCACGGAACCACTTGTGTGGTTTTCCAGCCAGTTTGCGGCGCAGCATCGGTCGACAACCGATAACGAAGCGTTGTGTCGACTGCCGCACCTATTCCCGACGAGCACGACACCGTTACGCTACCAAGCGAATCACGTGCAGGTAGCTCGGGCAATACAACGCTATGAAGTCGAACGTGCCGTCGCACATCACTGAACACGATGCTATCACCACCGTCGGGAAGCATCGTAATCAACGTCGACGAAGGCTGTGTTGCGCGCAGGGTTACAACGGGAACACGACGATCGGTCTTCCATGCCGAGAGCACCTCGACCGATGTAATCTCACAATCACCACCCACGATGGTCACGCGACGTCGTATTTCATGTGTTCGTCCATCGTCAGCAACCACTTGCACGCGAACTGTGTATAGTCCATCAGTCAGACTGTCAAGTGGGATGGTTGCGAGCGTAGCGTTGCGAAGTGCCTTTGGCAACATGATCACATGCGTCCATTCTTGCGGGTCGAGTCCGCGTCCGACATACACATGGCTCATGGTTTGGTTAACCATGTTAACCGTACCCACCACACGAAGGGTCGTTGAACTGCGACGATCAATCAATTGCTCGTTGATCGGCGACGTGATGTGTAGGTCTGACGACCCTACCTGTGCTAATGCCACATCAGCTCGAAGCCGCCCAGCGCCAAATGCGGGATCCCAACCTGGCGCACCCAAGTCGAGCGACGACGATTGCATTGTCGCACGAATCTCCTGCGCCGACATCGCAGGGAACCGCTCTCGCAACATTGCAGCAACTGCCGCCACATACGGTGCAGCGAATGATGTTCCGTTGACGCGACGATAGCGAGAGTCAACAGCGGTTGTGACAATCCCTTCGCCTGGTGCAGTGAGGGCCACTAAGGAGCCCGTACTCGAGAACGGCGATCGACGGTCGTCACTATTCGTCGATCCAACGGCAATCACGTCGTCATACCCTGCAGGGTACTGTCGCGATATCGTACCTGTATTGCCCGACGATGCCACGAGCACAACGTTCATCGACGCTGCAAAGGCTACAGCATCACGGAACATCGGCGAATCCACGCCATCACCAAAACTCATGTTCACAACATCAATGCCTGTGAGCGAGGCATAGATCAGTGCGCTTGCGATGTCATCCTCTTCAGCATTTCCTGTCGCATCGAATGCGCGCAGTGCACGAAGTCGAGCTCCACGGGCAAGACCAGCAATTCCGATGCGGTTATTTGCTGTAGCAGATATCACTCCGCCGACTGATGTGCCGTGACCCTGTTCGTCAAACGGGATGGGGTCGCGGTCGCGATCATCGCCAAGATTCCGCACAGCCTGATCAACGAAGTCATAGCCAATCACATCATCAACCACGCCGTTAGCGTCGTCGTCAACATCATTAAGATCACCAGAGACACCGTCAATCTCCACACTCGCTGGCCAATCATCGAACCTGCCGTTGCCATTGATATCCTCAGCAGCGGTTACCGCTAGAGCGCCGATAAGATCTTCATGAAGCCAATCAATCCCTGTATCAAGCACACCTACCACTACGCCACGTCCAGTGGCAATCTTCCACGCTGCACCCGCACCCAGACGAGCAAGTGCGTACTGGTCATTCACCAGCGAGTCGTTTGTGAGTGCATCTTCAGGCGTCACATGCAGTTGATACCTTGCTAGGGGGCGCACATCAGCCACACCTTGCATTGATCGGATACGATCGACTGAGCCTGGATCGTTCAAATCGACGATGCGGTAACGGCTGAGTGCATCGAGAGCGGCGCGTTGCTCACGTGATTGAACTCGATCGCTGCGCTTGATGGCAGTTTCGAAACGATCGGTAAGTGATTGAGGCCGGTACGCAAGAAGTGCCGACGGAACGTCGGCTGTACGCAACGTAACGACGTACTGTTCTGCGTGTAGATGCAGCACAGCACATAGAACAAGCGTGGTACGTATCAGGAACGACATCATGATGTTGCGTAGAGATCTCGTCGAGCGAATGCCATTGCAAGCCGTAACACTGCAAGATCGACATCTTCACCCACATGCTCGCGCACATGACGCAGCTTCGCGAAGCGATGATTCCTCAGGTATTCGTACACGTCCTCGTAGAGACGATCATCAACGAGGTCATGTCGCTCAATCGTTAGTCCACCCTCGATCGCACGCTGAAGAGCGTGAGCTGTTGCAGGTGGCGTCTTTCGCGCGCTACGCGCGACATCATGCAATGTGACTCCTGGACGCACGAGGCCTGCCACAAGAACGGACTCATCGTCACACCGCACCTTGGGGATTGCTCGCTCCTGCACCTGCTGTGTATCGGACAGACACTGGATAAGCTCGGCACCATAGCGGGCAATGAACAATCCACTGCCATGACGCCCCGGTTGTAACGCCTCCACACGTGTGGGTGCATCCTGCGCGATGCGCTCGAGTTCATCGCGGTGCACAAGTGTTGATTCAGGCACTTCGTCGCGTGCAGCCACACGCTCGCGCCATGCGATGAGTGCATCTAGCAAACCACTTGCTGCGTGTGACGAAGTGGTTACTGCACGGAGTGGACTTGGCAGAGGTTCGGCAATGCGCATTCCCTCTTCCGTAACACCAATCGTAGGATACAGATCGGCGGTCTTTACCAGCAATCCCATGTCAAGTGCAACATCGAGCGCTTCAAGGAGTTCGTGACGCGTTCTGTCGCGCAATGCTCCCCACGTTGCGCATCGGTCGAGCCGGTGCTGCGTTACGCGTTCGGAGATCGATCCCAGTGCAATGTCAACCAGCACATGTCGACCAAAGCGTCCTTGCACTTGCCACGCCGTACGGATGAGTTCGCTGATAGCACTTGCCTGACGGTCGGTGAGCTTGCGTTTTGACGTTTGACCGATGCACGACGTACACCTGCCACATGTTCCATTCGCTGTTGCATCGCCGAAGTACGACAGAATGAAGTTGCGCTTGCATTGTCGTGTCTCAGCGTACCGCACCACAACTTCAAGTTTCTGAATTGCATGCGATCGGCGCTCATGAAGTGCTTGCCATTCAAGCGGTAAGTGTTCTGAAGGGACTCGCTCCGATGTGATAACAATGCCGCCATCTTGCTGAGGAGGAACGTATCTGATGAGTCGCGCAACGTGGAGCGAGCGCATTGTTTCAGAAAACTCACGCGGAGTGATTGCCGTGCGCTTCATCAACTCAGAAGGAGAGATGTCTATCTCGGCGCCAATATCTCTTCCAGCACAGAATCTCGCGAGAGCGTCCATCACTGCGCGTCGTTCAACAGGAGCATGTGCCGCGAGATCAGCAATGCGGTCGCCGTGTGTTCGCAGTTGCACACGTGTGTTACCGTGCGACGTCGCACGCATCAGCACACCGGCACGTTCAAGAAGCGTCAGTACACCTTGTACGGTAGCCACTGGCAGGTGTATCGAACTCGCGATGCTTGCACTATCGGCGAGCACTGGCGTTGTAACCACACCGCCTCGGGGCACACCAGCGCGATCGCAGATGTACTCGTACACATCAGCGATCTGCGAGCGCTCAGGATAGGTTGACGCGATGTAGAATTCCATCAGGCGTCGGTCCTCAGGCTGATACAGCAGCGTGCATGTCGCTGGCGCACCATCGCGACCAGCTCGGCCGGCCTCCTGGTAGTAGGCCTCAAGTGTCAGCGTAAGGTCGGCGTGAATCACACGGCGCACATCGGCTTTATCGATACCCATGCCGAAGGCATTCGTGGCGACGAGAACAGGTGTGGCACCGCTCACAAAACGATCCTGCACCTCCGTGCGGATCCTGCTCTGGAGTCCTGCGTGATATGCCTCAGCAGCAACACCCCGCCGGCGCAAGTCATCGGCGAGTGTTTCAACACGTCGCCGTGAACCGCAGTAGACAATAGCCGATTCAGTTGGGTGTGGTTTAAGAAGTTGCGTTAGTGCCTCAGCCTTTGCAGCTGTGCGTTCAACTTGAAATGCAAGGTTGGGACGATCGAATCCTCGAACGATCTCTACGGCGTGATCTAATCGCAGCGATGCGCGAATGTCTGTTCGTACATCAGGTGTTGCTGTAGCAGTGAGCGCAAGGATCGGCACGCGAGCGCGATCATCGAACAACGTCGCTATCGACTGATACGACGGACGGAAGTCATGTCCCCACTCGCTGATGCAGTGTGCTTCATCAACTGCCAACAAGCTCAGCGGGATCGTGCGCAGTTGTCGCCGAAACGTTGTGGATTCAAGTCGTTCTGGTGCAACGTACAGCAATCGCATGCGCCCCGCATGTGCTTCATGCAGAGCATTGTTCACGTCGCCTGCAGACATACCTCCATGAATCGCAGCTGCTGCGATGCCTCGTTGTCGCAGTCGCTCGGTCTGGTCGCGCATCAATGCAATCAATGGCGAGACCACGAGCGTTAGATGCGGGAAGATGAGCGCTGGGAGTTGATAGCACACCGACTTGCCACCGCCCGTGGGTAATACACCCACTACGTCGCTACCACTCAGCACTGCACGTACGATGTCCTCCTGGCCAGGACGGAATGCATCGTAGCCGAAGTACTGACGCAGATACTGTCGCGCACGGTCCAGTGCTACACTCATGGGCGATATCGGGAGACAGCGGATTGACGGAAGAGCACGAATTGATAGACGCGCTCACATGATCGCACGTGACATCGCAGGCATCTGCGTTGCACTAGTGCGCACTTACAACGGAGCCAACAACGAACGGATGTTCCGCTTCGCACGCGCGCATGACGTCGTCGACGCGATCAGGCGACACCACCAAGACCATCCCAACGCCAAGGTTGAAGACGTGACGCATTTCGTCATCGCTGATGTTACCTGCCTGTTGAATCACAGAGAAGATTGGCGGCATCGACCATGTACCCCAATTCACTTGGAGCGCCTGACCTTCTGCGAGGATTCGCGACGTATTGCCCACGAGTCCACCACCAGTAATGTGCGACAAGCCGTTCACGAGATCGTTGTCGAGCAACGGAGCAACGATGTGGAGGTACGATCGATGAACACGCAACAATGCCTCACCGACTGTACAGCCGAGTTCCGGCAGATGATCATTCACAGTGTACTTCGAGAACAGTGCTGCGCGGGCAAGCGAATAGCCGTTTGTGTGCAAGCCGTTCGATGGGAGACCAATGAGCACGTCACCGATTGCGACGCGACTTCCATTGAGGATCTTCGCCTTATCAACCACGCCAACGATGGTGCCAGCCATATCGTAGTCGCCATCAGCATACAACGCCGGCATCTCTGCTGTTTCGCCACCAAGCAATGCACAGCCATTTTCACGACACGCGATTGCAATGCCCTTGATAACGCCGTGTGCAACGCCTTGCTCCAAGCGACCCGTTGCAAGTTCCTCCGCTAGTCTTCCCACGAGACGTTTGACAAAACGCCCAACCGTCACGGCATCCTCAAAGAGACAACTTCTCACTTTTTCTCT
>JAURNF010000253.1 GCA_030830285.1 Candidatus Kapaibacterium sp. | reverse complement strand
TGATTCCACCCCATCGCCTGCACCCATGACGCATCGCCCGTGATGTGACCACCGATGAGCTGGAGGCATTCATCAAGCGAGGTTGCTTGATGCAGGGAGAGGCTCGACAAACGCTCGCCATATCCGACAACATGAGCGTGGGAGTCGACAAAGCCCGGAAGAACATGGCACCCAGGATACTCATACGTATCCGTTTCGGTACGAATGATCGTGCCGGTTGCGCACGGGAGAACCGCATGAATGCGACCGCGTTCGATGTGGATTTCTGCGAACACCGAGATTAGTTCCGGAGTCGAATCTGATCGATGCTGTCGAGATAATCCTTCTTCGACATAAGCGCTTCCTCCGTTTCAACATTGTTCGGATCAGGAAGGCAGCAATCGACAGGACATACGGCAGCACATTGTGGCTCGTCGTGAAAGCCTTTACACTCCGTGCACTTATCTGGAACGATGAAGTAGAATTCAGGGGAAAAGAACTCACCCTTGAAGCCACCCGGCGATGTGCTGTCGTGGAACTTGGCGCCAGCAAGGTCCCATTCCGCACCTGCTTCGTAGATCGCAGTGTTCGGACATTCAGGTTCGCATGCACCGCAATTGATACAGTCACTGGTGATATAGATCGCCATCGTGGAGTCTCACAGATTGTCGAAAAGAAGTCCTACAAAGTTAGCCAACTGTACAACATCAAAGAATCACCCATAGTTCAGGCACTTTTTAGCTCTGATGCGTGTTGGCTTGCAACAATTCGCCTGGCAATCCGTTTCTGCACCCTTCGTATGCCACGACATCTGCTGCTCTACATACTCTCGGTTCTAGTTCTGAGTTTCCAACCCGACGTTGCGTGGTCACAAACAAAGACCACGGACGACGCGCTCGGTACAATCAGTGGCTTCATTGAAGATTCCGTCACGAAGGAAACCCTTGTCGGTGCTACCGTGAAGGTCATCGGTTCCACTCGTGGTGGCTTTACGAATAAGAGCGGCTATTTCTCGATATCTCGCATCCCGGCAGGGTCGTACAAGCTCTCTGTCACCAGTGTAGGCTATACGCGCCGCGAATACCCGATAACACTTGTCAGTGGTGAGTCAAAAAAGGTGCGAATCGCAATGGTTCAGTCGAAGTCAAATGCACGTGAGGTGCAGGTAACGGCTGACAGAGAAGAAGGCAAGCGCCAGGTGTCGATATCGCAAGTCAACATTCCGATCGAGCAGCTATCGCAAATCCGCATCGGTGGCGAGGCAGACATCTTTCGAGCTCTTCAAATGCTTCCAGGCGTTCTGTCGTCATCGCAGATCTCTTCAGGTCTGTTCATACGAGGGGGCTCACCAGACCAGAATTTGGTCTTGCTCGATGGTATGACGGTATATAATCCAACGCACTTGTTCGGCTTCATCTCTGCATTTAACAACGACGCCGTCAAGGATGTCGATCTACTCAAGGGTGGTTTCCCAGCGGAGTTCGGTGGGCGAATGTCAGCTGTGCTGAACATCACGCAAAAAGATGGTAATCGTGATAAGTTCGAGGGTCTGGTCGGCCTCGGTATTCTGTCTTCGCGTGCGAGCCTGCAAGGCCCCCTTGGCAACGGATCCTTCTTCCTTGGTGGGCGTGCCACATACCTCGATCTTCTGCTCAACTTCATTCCTGAAGATCCTGAGAGCCCCTTCCCGAATTTCAACTTCTACGACGTCAATGCTAAAATCACGCAGAACCTGTCAGATGATGACAAGCTTTCGATTAGTGGTTTCTTGACACGTGATGCGTTGTCGTTTACTCAGCCTGGATTGCTCTTCAATGTTGGTATCGGTAATCGGGCGACGTCAGCCCGTTGGTCGCACATTTTCGCTCCTGACCTCTTTTCGAACGTCACGGTAAGCGCAAGCCGATATGACAATGGCTTTGCTGGAAATAATGCAGGGTTTGAATTCTCGATTGACAACAGTATTACGGACTATACCGTGAAGGCTGAGTTCGAGTGGTTCACTGCTGAAGACTTCACGCTGAAGTTCGGATATGAAGGTGCACTCTACAACTTCCAATATCTGCAGAACACAACTGGCAGGACGGATGGCTCGACGCAAACCCAGAGTGATGTCTTCCGTCTTGATATCTGGGATAATATCCATGCGGGTTATGCTGCATCAACGTGGAATGTGAATGACTACATGACGTTGCAGACTGGATTGCGTGTGAATTACTGGGGCGACCGACAAGATGTTCTGCTCGACCCGCGCGTAGCCGTGCGCTATCAACTGGCTGATGGGATATTCGTCAAAGGCGCGTGGGGCATGTACCACCAGTATCTGCGTCTGGCATCGTCTCCCGACTTTTCCTTCTTCGACACGTGGCTTCCAACGGATAATTCCGTGCCCCCGGGTCGTTCTGAACATTACATAGCTTCGATTGAAACACAGCCGTTTGAGGGTTACGACCTGAATTTTGATGTGTACTACAAGACCCTCAACAACATCAACGAGCTGAGACAGAATCAGCGGCAATCTCGTTCTGTTTCTGTGACGGATGTGTTCTACATCGGAAATGGTCGAGCGTATGGTGCCGAGGTGTTTCTTCAGAAGAAGATGGGGCAGCTGACTGGATGGATTGGATATGCCCTTGGGTTTGTGTTTTCACAATTCGACAGTGTAAATCAAGGCAACGAGTTTCGTCCTAAGTTTGATCGTCGACACGATCTCAAGATTACAGCTCTATACAAATTCAATGACCGTTGGGAGGTTGGAGCTACGTTCATGTTCCAAACCGGACAGTCATACACTGGGGCTACATCGACGCTGGGTGGAAGAATGCCTGGCTGGGATGGGGGAATCGTGATGGTTAATCCGTCGCAGCGATGGGGATTACGTCTGCCGTCGTCGCACCAGTTGAACCTCAATGTGAACTACAACACGACGTTGTTTGATCTGCCATTCAGGATGTTTATCGACATCTTCAACGTCTATTCTCGCCGAGACATATGGTTCCGCTTCTACGATACCTCGAAGGCTATTCCGAGCGTGACTGATGTACGCCTACTTCCGATTCTTCCGACGCTTTCCTGTGAGTTGAGGTTCTAATCATGCGAACTAGCATCTTGCTCCTTATCTCGCTCATGTTCTCTGCGTTTGTAGTTGGTTGCGGGGACCCAGTCCCAACTGACTACGAGCAAGAGATCGTCGTCGAAGGATTTGTTTTCGTTGGGCAACCAATCGAGGGCATTCGTGTGATGAAGACGCTGCCGATATCTGATACGTTCAGGTTCGTCGACGCAGCGATACGAGATGCTCAGGTGCGTATTACAGTCGATGGTGTACCACTCACTGTTGAATACGTAGCTGATTCTCTCGGCGGTACCTACCGCGTTGCTAACAGGTCGTATCGGGCCGTATCAGGAGCAACATATGACATCGAGGTGGTGGCCCTTGGTAAGAAGCTTACAGCAACTACGGTAACACCCGATACATTGTCGTGGGTTCAAGCGCCGAAGGATACGCTTCAGTACCCTGGTAGGATGTTCGAACTCACGCGCAATGATTCACTCGACGTATCATGGACAGCTGTCACAGGCGTTAGCCAGTACATTGTTGCCGTTGAGTGCATCGATACACTCGGATATGGCTTATATCTCACCCCGCAGACAGCCGATACAAATCGTCGCATCAGGGATCAAGATCGGTTTGATACCGGAACATTGATTGCGAGTGAGCGCGTGCGGTTTGGCTTTTCAATCTTACCTCGAGCGCCAACCGTATGGTCTGTGTTCAAGTGGTTTGGCAAACAGGAGATTCGCGTCTACGCCGGTGATCCAGCCTTCCAGGAATGGTTCCGTATGGTTGGCTTCGGACGTCGCAGCTCATATGATTATCGTCTGAGCAATATCAAGGGTGGACTCGGCACGTGGGGATCAGCCTCATCCATCAGCAAGTCGACGTTCTTGAAGAAGGATCAGCTCAAGTAGCAGATCACTTCGCTTGGTACCACAACGTTCTGTCACCGCATGTTCGACCTCTTTGAGGTCCTGAATCGTTGCCCCGGCGCGCAGAGCACCTCGTACATGCGACGTTAACTGCTGTCTGCGACCAAGCACGGTGAGCATTGCCACAATACACTGTTCGCGTGTCACGGTGTCACAACCAGGACGTGAAAGCGTCTTTCCGTAACCTTCCGTGATCATCCATTGAGCGAGATCTGGTGAGACCCCCGTTAGCGTGTCGATCATCTTTTCAAACACACTGCCGTAGATCTCACGACACAGTATCTCACCACGCTCACGAATGCGCACATCCGCTACTTGTGTTCCAACTTCGCCGATCAAAGGCGGGGCACCGAATACGCGGTAACACCTTTGAAGTGCATCGAGGGCTGCAGGGAAGCCGCCGAATAGATACGATTGCAGCATGATCTCGTACGCTTCGTGATGGCAGGATGTTGGAACCTTTGAGAGTAATCGTTCGACGTCTTGCGGTGCATCAATAACAGCGATGGCAACGTCGATGTACAATTGTCGTAGGTGTCTGCGATCGACGTCGTCGGATATGTGAGTTGAGTTGGTGAGCTGCTGAATCAACGACGTCATTGCGCGACTTCGATGACTCGTGGTGTTCTTCTCAGACGGCGTTAGTTCGCCGTACGTGGCGTCATACCCCTCAGGGATGAACATTGCGTCGTAGCCGAATCCATTACGTCCACGCTCTTCTTGTATGATCACGCCATTGCTGATGCCTTCAGCAAGAAGTGTTCGTGTTTCATCGATGTAGCATACAACGCAGCGGAATGCGGCGGGCGAAAATGATGCATTGCGAGCAGCTAACTCGGATCGAAGCTTAGCACGATTATCAGCATCTGTGGAATTCTCGCCAGCGTATCGCGCAGAACGAACACCAGGCAAGCCATCTAGAAGCGCTACCTGAAGTCCGCTGTCGTCAGCCAGCACAGGTAATCCAGTTGCAAGATGTACCGCTGATGCCTTGATGAATGCATTGTCCTCAAAGGTCAGTCCGGTCTCATCAATCACGTCGTGGAATCCAACATCTTCAAGCGTCAATACCTCGTATACGAAGCCTGCATCCGCGAGAAGTGTCTGAAGTTCCTTCGCTTTATGGGCATTGGTCGTGGCGAGCACGAGCTGCATATGACGTGTCATGATTACCTAGTTGGAGAGAATGTTGTCGATCGCATCAAAGAGAATCGAGTACCTCTCGAGTGAGTACGAGCCGCAAAGTCCAAATCGTACCACCTTGCCGGCCATCTGATCTTGTCCGTTGGCAACAATGATATTATGCGAATGTTCCAACTCTCTGCGAATGTGCTCACCTCGCGGATGTGCAAGCACGAGTACACCCCGCGATGTTGATGCTCCCCAAACAGAGAATCCACGCTCTTCTGCTTGCGCACGAACATCTCGATACAGCCTCTCGTGATGCTGCCAGACTGCCTCGAGTCCACGATTGCGAATCAACTCGAGTGATGCTGAAAGCTGCGCCATGAGCGACGTTGGCGGTGTCCACGTCATTCGGTGACTCTGAAGATTGGCGTCAACTCGATGTAGATCGAGTGTATACCGTCCACGAGAAGTACCAGCTTTCTTGCGTGCACGCTCACTCAGTGCGACGACGGCGATACCAGGGGAACAACATAGGCCCTTTTGTATACCAGTAACCACTGCGTCCAGACCCCATTCGGCTGTACGAAGTTCTTGTATCGCAACGCTTGTCACAGCATCAACGCATACGAGAGCCTCGGGATGATACCTGCGCACTACGGACGCAATAGCAGCTAGATCCAGGCTCACACCCGTGGACGTTTCGCTGTGAACACACCAGACAACATCTAGACGCGGTAGGGAAGCACACGCCTCTTCTACAGCATCGACACCTATCGTTTCTCCCCATGGGGCCGAGACGCATGTGACGTTATCGCTGTAGAGGCTCGCGATATCTCGCACACGCTCGCCAAACCGTCCGTGGTGAAGGACAAGCACGAAGTCATGCTCTCGCTGCAGCGATGCTGCGCACGCATCAATACCTGTCATTGCACTTCCAGACATCATCAGCACCGGAGAGGAAGCAAGCATTACATGTTGAAGTTGTTCGGACAGCTCTTGTACGAACCCACCAAAGGCATCACTCTGATGATATACTTCCACATTTGCACCAGCGGCGAGTACCTCGGGTGGCAATGGAACAGGTCCTGGGGTAAAGAGGAGCTGGTTATTCATCGTGCTTCATACATCAAGATGGCCGCTGCAATACTCGCGTTCAGTGATTCAACGGAATCAGAACCAGGGATTGTGATATGGACAGAACACTGCCTCAGGAGTTCTGATCGCACGCCGTGCGCCTCCGAGCCAATCACGAAAGCGTACGACGTAAGGCCATGTAGTGCATCTGGTGACTGACCACCCCGCGTCGCAGCTGCAATCAATGGGACATCTCGCACAAGCGCTTGCATCGCTTCGAGTGTAAGATCACGTTGAATGTTAACATGTAACAACGCACCAACACTCGAGCGCACGACCTTCGGAGCAAATGGATCGGCTGATCCATCGAGCAGCAGGACGTCGTTGAATCCGAACCAAGCAGCGGTGCGAATGATGGTACCGAGGTTGCCCGGATCTGATATACCATCGAGGATAATGATCCGATCTCCACATTGACGTGCAGGAGGTATCTCTACCACGGCAAGCACATCTTGTGGAGTCGTCATGTCAGACATGCGCTCCATATCGCGTGCCCCCGACGCAAGGACGGGAATCCCACGCTCGAAGAATACACTTGCTACTGTTTTGGCATGCGGGCTGGCATCATCGCGCAGAATCACATGC
>JAURNF010000252.1 GCA_030830285.1 Candidatus Kapaibacterium sp. | reverse complement strand
GTCTTCATACCGAGCGCTGTAGCGCTTGCGCAATTTGCGCGAGAATCGTCAATCAACAGCGTATCTGTTGGGTCGACTCCTTCGACTGTGCAGATGTGTAAGAATGCTGCAGCGTCGGGCTTGCGCACACGTTCGACGTACGATAAGTACACATGATCGACGGCGCTAAACACAGGGGCGCAACGATCTCGCGCATCAAGGTAGTGGAGTTCGGAGATGTTCGAGAAGATGACGAGTCGATCGCTACTGCTACGAACGCGAGCCTGACGGATGTGCGCAACAGCAGCTTCTGCGTGGGGGAAGAGGCCATTGTCGAGAATCGCACACCACGCGCGATCCATCAGCGCATCAGTGCAAGTGAAGCCGTAGAGTTCACGCAGCCGCGCGCGAAACTCAACCGTCGAGATATCACCGCGATCGTATGCGACGAAGACGGGGTCCTGATCTTCGACACCGAACATCACATCACGTCCGTTGTATCCCTCGAGCGCCATCATTGCATGGCGCGTGCGCTGGAAGTCGATGTTGAACAGTACGCCACCAAGATCAAGAATCGTAAGTGCCATGTTGTTCAGGTAAGATTAGTATCGGAAGTACATCCACCGATTGTCAGTGATCGTTGCAGCATCTCGGAGTGAGCGTTGCATGGTATCCCATGCAGCGGCGCGCTGTTCTTGTTCGAGATCTTCTTTGCGCAGTTCGAGCCACATCGGAAACTCCTCCGGATTGGCTTTCACAACACCAGTGATGTTTACAACGTACCAACCAGACTCGCCAAGGAACGGACCGTAGAGATCAGGAATTGGCTTGGCAAGAATTTCGCGAGCGGCCGTTGGATCGTAGAGCACTTCGCCAATCATCCCATCGGCAAACACGGAGAGTCCGCGAGCGATCTGTGCTTCCTTCACCGTCTCGGCCAACATCAGTCGTCCGTCTTCGAGGCGGGATGCGAGCCCCTTAACAGTCTTTGCAATTGGTAGGCGTTCCTGACAGCCTCGTTGACGATTGATGGCATCTGCAATCTGTGGCACGGCTGCTTCGAAGGGCATCGCGCCAGCTGGCACGGAATCGGTTACGATTGGCAGTACGATGCCACGCTCAGGTGTGTCGATCGGGTCACACGCGGCAGCAACTTGTGTGCGGAAGGCAACGTCCGCGAGACGATGCGAACCGAAGAGCTTTTCATCTTCTGTGAACCATCGTGACATTTCAATAGTGCGACCAAAGCGTCCAGCGATTGCGCCGAGTTCCAGACCTTGATCGTAGAGATCGGCGGCATCATCAACTTGCGAGAGAATGCTGTCGATTGTTTGACGTGATGGTTCGATCTCGCTCACGATAACGCGCACGCTGATGTTGCGCGCATGCGGTTTCTTGGTATATACGGTGTCGACAAGCAATACGTGTGCACCCGATGCATGCATGATCGGACCCACCGCTGTGCCGACCTTCTTGCCTTTGACTGCAGCGTAGAACTGCGCATGATCGGTCGAGTCTGGTGACAGTCGCAGCGCGCCGCTTGATGTTGTCGTAGCAACGCTCATCCATACCGAGTCGCGTTGGCGTGCAGTGCGTGCGTTGTTGAGCAGGCCGACAAAGTTCTTGACGTTGTTAAGGAACAGCGTTGAATCGACTGGGGCTGCTTGCATTGGCCACCAAAGGAAGGCAATTCGACGCATCGGCTTTGGTGTGGTGAAGTCTGCCGCATGTGCAGCATGATATGCTTGGAGTTCTGTCACTGTTGGTTGTGGTAAGTCCTTGCGGCATGGCACGAGGATAACATCAGCTGTTGCTGAGGTAGCTGCATCGGCAAAGCGTTGGCGCAGACCCGTTGTATCGAACGGAACGGATGCTGCGAGTGCTGCGCGCAGTCTGCGCTCGAGTTCCATCAGACCAATGCGTTCGCGCAATTGCGCAATCGATGCGTTGAGCTGTCCGCGTTCGTCTGCGCGTTGTTCCTCAGTCAGACCAACAGTGTTGACCTTGATGAGCGAATCGGGGTTGTTGAGCATTGCTGCAAGCAATGGACGATTGAACTTACCCTTCTCGTCAACCAACCCGCGCTTGACGAAATCTGGAGGAGCATTCAAAAGAATACTGTCGATCTCACGCATTTGTAGATCAACCTTACGTCGCGTTGCCTCTTGGAGCATCAAGCGACGGTTCACGAGATCCGTCCATGCCTGTTGCATGATATCGGACGGGTCGACATCGCCCCGTTGCGACGCGTACTCCGTCAGACGTCCAACTTCGCGCGAGTACTCGTCGAGCCAGATCGTATCACCATTGACAGCGCCTGCTGCCAATCGCTTCTGCGGCTGCTGTGGAAGAAGCTGTGCGGTGGCATGCAGTGATGCCAGAACCAGGATGAGGGTGTAGATCCATTGCATCCGGCAAAGATACCTCCCGTAGATTCGCAGACATGAATTCCTTTCAGATCAAACAGGCCAAGGCGGATCTCGTGCGAATCGTCAGAGAGCAGCCGGGTCAGACGCTATCTGTGGCTGACGCTGTCGAGATGCTGCGCGGGGCTGGACACCGCGTTACTGAGGATGTGCTCCGCGTGCTCGTCGAGGGGAGTGCGCAGCCAATCCTTGCCTTTACCGACGACCGTCTGAAGATCACCGCAACCTCAACTCCGTAACGCTCACGATGAAGCTCTCAATACTCGATCAATCTCCCGTCGTAGCCGGGCAGCGCGGCACAGATGCAATTGTGCAGACCATGGATTTGGTACAGCAAGCGGACGTGCTCGGGTACCACCGCTACTGGTTTGCAGAGCATCATGCATCGGCATCGTTTGCCGGTGCCTCGCCCGAGATCATGATGGCCAACGCCGCTGCACGCACATCGCGTATCCGCGTAGGAAGCGGTGGCATCTTG
>JAURNF010000251.1 GCA_030830285.1 Candidatus Kapaibacterium sp. | reverse complement strand
TGCGCTTTGTGTTCCCGATGGAGACAGGGGAGAACCTACTCATCGTCCGAGCCACCGATGCGTTTCAGAATACCGACACGTTGGAGCTCTCGCTCTTTCCCGTTGAAGACATTGTCCTGGGCAATGCCGTCGTGATGCCAAACCCCACCAGTGGCAGCGCGGTCATACGTGCGGACGTCATCGCTAATGATACAGCGTTGGAAGGACAATTGCTCGTGAGCGATGCGCAGGGACGCCTTGTCCGTTCTCTTGTTACGACCGCACAGGGCTCTTCTCTTGAGTTCAATTGGGACGGCCGATCGGCACAGAATGAGAGCCTCTCTACAGGCCTCTACTCCTGGCGAATTCTCCTCAAGCTAGCCTCTGGATCGGTGTTGAAAACTGTCTCCGGAACATTGCTGTTTCTGCGCTAAAAGCCCCCCGTAAAGAGCCTCGATTTTCGTACTTTTGTGCCTTCACAGTAGGGTCGTGCAGCCGACTCTACGCTCTAACGCAACCTATAGGTTTGTAAAGGGGATATGGCTCTGTTTAACGAAAAAATCCTGCCCGTCCTGATGGAGGACGAGATGCGGGATTCGTACCTCGATTACTCGATGTCTGTCATCGTCTCACGCGCTCTTCCAGACGTGCGTGATGGTATGAAACCTGTGCACCGTCGAATCCTGTACGCGATGTACGAACTCGGTATGACGCCGAATCGTCCGTACAAGAAGAGCGCACGTATTGTCGGTGAGGTGCTTGGTAAGTACCACCCGCACGGTGACTCTGCGGTATACGATGCAATGGTGCGTCTCGCGCAAACATGGTCGATGCGCTACACGCTTGTTGATGGCCAAGGAAACTTTGGTTCTGTCGACGGCGATTCGCCTGCTGCTATGCGTTATACAGAAGCGCGCATGGCTGGTCTGGCGATGGAGGTTCTGCGTGACATCGACAAGAATACAGTTGATTTCCGCTCGAACTTCGACGACTCGTTGCAAGAGCCAACGGTGTTGCCAGCAGTTCTGCCAACGCTCCTCGTAAACGGTGCGAACGGTATTGCTGTCGGTATGGCAACGAACATCCCGCCGCATAACCTTCGTGAGGTTGTCAATGGAATCAGGGCAGTAATTGCTGATCCTGCGATTCCGAATGAAGAGCTCCTCAAGTTTGTTACCGCTCCTGACTTCCCGACGGGCGGCATCATCTACGGCTATGAAGGTGTGCGCAACGCGTATACGACTGGCCGTGGCAAGATCTTGGTGCGTGCAAAGGCTGTCATCGAGACTGGTAAGTCTGGACGTGAGGCCGTAATCATCACCGAGCTCCCGTACCAGGTAAGCAAGGCAGGTTTGATTGAGAAGATAGCCGACTTGGTAAAGGCAAAGACGCTCGAGGATATTTCGGACATTCGTGACGAGTCCGACCGCGAAGGCATGCGCATCGTGATCGAGCTCAAGCGTGATGGCGTACCGATGGTTGTCCTGAACAACCTCTACAAGCACACGCAGATGCAGGTCACATTTGGTGTGATCATGCTTGCGCTGGTGAATGGACGTCCACGCATCCTGACGTTGAAGGAACTCATTGAAGAGTACCTCAAGCATCGCAATGAGGTTGTGATTCGTCGCACGAAGTTCGACCTTGATGCTGCTGAGAAGCGTGCGCACATCTTGGAAGGCTTCATCATTGCGCTCGACAACATCGATGCAGTGATCAAGACGATTCGCGAATCGAAGGATGTACAGACAGCTTCACAGCGCTTGCAAGAGCGTTTCGGATTGTCAGAAATCCAAGCAAAGGCGATTCTCGACATGCGACTCCAGCGTCTTACAGGCCTTGAGCGCGAGAAGATTCAGAACGAATACGCGGAAGTGATTCAAACGATCGAGCGTCTGCGCGCAATTCTTGCGAGCAAGGATCTTCAAATGCAGATCATCAGCGAAGAGATCTCTGAAATCGTCGAGAAGTACGGTGATGAGCGTCGCACACAGGTGGTGTATGATGCAAAGGACTTTACACTCGAGGACATGATCGCTGATGAAGAAGTGATCGTGTCGATCTCGCACAATGGCTACATAAAGCGCACGCCAGTTGCGACGTATCGTCGTCAGCATCGTGGCGGACGTGGCGTGGCCGGTGCAGGCACGTACGAGGACGATTACGTAGAGAACGTCTTCCGTGCATCAACACACCACTACATCTTGTTCTTCACAGATCGCGGACGTGTGTATCGTCAGAAGGTCTATGACATCCCAGAGGGTTCACGCAATGCCAAGGGGCGTTCACTCGCAAATGTGATCCAAAAGCAACAAGACGAAAAGGTGACAGCGTATCTCTCTGTAACTGACTTCGCTCGTGAAGATGCGTATATCTTCATGGCGACCAAGCATGGTACAGTGAAGAAGACTCCGATTAAGGACTTTGCGAACGTGCGCTCCAACGGTATCATCGCTGTTAATCTCGACGATGACGATCGCTTGATTGGTGCACGGTTGACCGACGGCACGATGGAGATTCTCATTGGTGCGTCGAACGGCTTGGCTGTGCGTTTCCCTGAAACTGACGTTCGTCCGATGGGACGTGCCGCTGCAGGCGTCAAGGGCATTACGCTAACTGATGATCACTACGTGATATCGCTCATGGCCGTGCGCCACTCTGATGCGCAGGTTCTCGTGGTAGGTTCGCGCGGCGTTGGCAAGCGCACTGTTGTGGACGAGTTCCGCATGACGAAGCGCGGTGCAAAGGGTGTGATCGCCATGAACATCACCGAAAAGACAGGCCCGATTTGTGCATTGCTCGAAGTGAGTGACGTTGAAGATCTGGTTGTGATCACGACAAATGGCATCCTTATCCGTCAACCAGTCAAGGACATTCGTCAGCTGGGTCGCAATACACAGGGTGTGAAGCTCATTCGCCTTGAAGAAGGTGATCAGATTGCTGACATCACAACCGTTACGCGTGACGAAGACGAGGGTGATGCCACTGAAGGATCTGATGACGCGGCAGGCACCACAGAACCAACGACAGAAGCATGATAGGTGCCGGGTGAGCAGTTCTCTGCTCATCCGGCTCTTCGCATCTATGCTGTGCATCATCGTACCTACGATGATGGATGCCCAGTCGCAGACATCTCCGCCGCGTCCAGCGCGCGACTCCGCGTTTGCTTCGCGATCAGTTTCGCAGGGTGATACTGCGAGGAAACCGTGGTCAGCAATTGGTCGCATCAGTGCTGATGCATCAGAAGGCACGACCGTTGTTCGCAAGGAAGATCTGCGTCGAGTGCAGTATCAGCAACTCGCCGACGCTGTGATACGCACAACCCCCTGGAATCAGCTGTCGCATGGTGGATTTGGACAGCACGACGGCATCAGTGTGCTCGGTGGACGGAATGCGGACCTTAGCGTTGGCATCAATGGACGTTCACTGCGCGAACATTGGTCAGGCATGTATCAGCTCGTGCAGGCCCAACCTGCTTCGATCGATCGAATCGAACTTGTCATGGGTACAGATGCAGTTGGTCGCGCATCGTCGATGTCCTTAAGTGAACTCAACCTGACAACGATTACGCATAACACGGCTACACCGTTCACATCCTTATGGTACCACCAAGGTGGTGGCAACCTTGTGGCTGTTGATGGAACGATCTCGCAAAACGTAGCCGATGGACTCAACGTCACGCTCGGTGTTCGTCGCAGTGGAGCAGAGGGGGCGTTTCCGCGAACTGGATTCGACATCTGGAATGTTCGTGCCGCTGTACGGTGGACCATCAGTCCGCAAACACACGCACTGGTCACATATCAGCTCGCATCGCTGAACACAAACCTCTGGGGTGGCCTCACACAAGGCTCGATGCCAACATCAGTTCTGGATATCGCAACTATACCACTCTACGATCAGCTTCGCGACGAGACACGCAGACATGACGTCAGCGTTCATCTTGCGCACATGCTTGGTCGCGATTCTGCAAGCATCCTGAGAACGACAGCATACGTGAGCTCATCATCGCTACTTCGGTTGCGCGATTCAACGCTGTTTGCTGATGCAACGGATTCGCTCGCTGGACTCGGCATGTCCGGACAGACGATTGGCCTGCAGGTGCGCTATGATCAGCGCATCTCAGATGTACGGCTGCATCTCGGTGCGAGCATCGACGCGCAACAACTCGACGCTCGAATCTATGCGCAATCATTCTCGGACGCTGTCCCGCAACTCTTTGGCCACGTCACCGTGCCTGTAGCGTCGTGGCTCGACCTTCGAGCCGCTGCGCGACTTCAGATTGAACAGGGCAGCGTACGCACGGGTGGGGGATTCGCAGCAGAGATGCGACTCGACAACGTGCGAGTACTCACCGACATCTCGACCATTGCACGGTCTGCATCTGCGTCAGAAGGACGTGCATTGAATCCCGAGCGACATCTCCTTGCGATGCTACGGGCATCGAGTGAGTCCGCTGCAATCCGATGGTCAGTCACTGCATTTGCACGACGCATTTCAGATCCGATTCGTACGCGGGCGCTGCTGCAAGTGGATGAACGCATCCTCTCGACAACCTCGTATCAAGAGACATCACGGTCGGTGCTTGGCCTCGTAGGCTCGGCCACATGGAGACTTGGTCCGATCGAGTTCGTACCGACTATTCGCATTCAGTCTGCCAGTGGCGACTCGGCGACTGAGGCA
>JAURNF010000250.1 GCA_030830285.1 Candidatus Kapaibacterium sp. | reverse complement strand
CGTTGCGTATGCTGTTCGCATGGGCCTTGCAACGAACTGTTCTATCCGTGAACGGTCGACCTTCTCCCGCAAGAACTACTTCTATCCCGATCTCCCGAAGGGATATCAGGTAACGCAGTTTGCTGATCCAATCTGCTACCATGGTCGTGTCGAGATTGAGACTGACGATGGTATCAAGCACATCGGCATCACGCGTATTCACATGGAAGAAGATGCTGGGAAGAGCATTCACGACCTTGATGTAGACACGCTTGTAGACCTTAACCGTGCTGGTGTTCCGCTTATTGAGATTGTCAGTGAGCCAGACATTCGAACGCCGCATGAGGCCTACCAATACCTCCAGCAGATCCGTCAAATCCTCGTCTATCTGGGCATTTGCGACGGTAATCTCGAAGAAGGCAGTCTTCGTTGTGATGCAAACATCTCCGTACGTCCGATTGGACAAAAGGCATTCGGAACAAAGCGCGAGGTAAAGAACCTCAATTCGTTCCGGAACGTCGAGAAGGCAATCGAGTACGAGATCAAAACACAAATCGAAACGATCGAATCTGGCGGTTCAATTACGCAGCAAACACTCATGTGGGACGCTGGAGCGCAGGCTACGAAGCACATGCGATCCAAGGAACAAGCGCATGATTACCGCTACTTCCCCGAGCCCGACCTCGTGCCTGTGGTGGTTGATCAAGAGTGGATCAAAGAGCTCACGGCATCACTACCTGAATTGGCACTCGATAAGAAGCGACGTTTCATCACGCAGTTCGGTTTGCCTGCATATGATGCAGGTGTACTGGTTGACCAAGCCGACGTAGCGGCGTTTTACGAGCAGACATGTGCGCTGCTGTCGACCCCAACGGCCGAAGGATTCAAGCTTGTATCGAACTGGGTCATGACAGACATGCTTCGACTCATGGGCGAGAAGAAGTGTGCTATCGACGACGCAGGAATTACTCGACAACAACTCGCGTCACTTGTCAACGCACTGACTGCTGGAACAATCTCGAGCAAGACCGCCAAAGAACTGTTTCCCGATATGGTTGGTTCGGGTAGGACTGCGGATGAGTTTATCGCTGAGCGCGGTCTCATGCAGCTATCCGATGAAGGTGCCATCCGCACGATGGTCGACGACGTTATTCGTGCTAACCCAGACAATCTCACGAAGTATCTCGACGGCAAGAGCAATCTCTTTGGCTTCTTTGTCGGACAAGTCTTGAAGGCCTCTGGTGGGTCTGCAAACCCATCACTTGTTAGCAGCATCATGAAGGAAGCGCTCGATTCTCTCAACACACAGACGAGAACGGAGGACTGATGGCTATTACCCCAACGCGTGTCATTTGGAAGAACGGAAGTTTCGTCCCATTTGAAAAAGCGAACATTCACGTGTTGTCGCACGTCGTGCATTACGGATCATCATGGTTCGAAGGCATCCGCTGTTACGACACAGCCGAGGGTCCGGCCATCTTCCGGCTCGAGGATCACATGCGCCGTCTGCATTACAGCATGAAGGTGTTTCGCACGCAACTCCCGTTCAGTGTTGATGAGTTGTCGGAAGCTGCAGTCGACCTTGTGCGTCGCAACAAGCTCTCGCAATGCTATATCCGTCCATTCGCACTCCGCGGATTTGGCGACATGGGTGTATACGGACAGCGCTGTCCAGTAGAGGTATACATCGCCGCTTGGGAGTGGGGCACATACCTTGGTGATGGCGCAACCGACAACGGTGTTGATGTGTGCATCTCATCGTGGGATCGCATCACACCAAACGCATTGCCATCGATGGCCAAGGCTGGTGGCAATTACATGAACTCGCAGCTTGTGAAGATGGAAGCGATCGTAAATGGATACGCCGAAGGTATCTGTCTCGATACCTACGGCAACATCTCTGAAGGCTCAGGTGAGAATGTCTTCATCGTGCAAGACAACGAACTCATCACTCCGCCTTCGGCGTCGTCGATTCTTCCAGGAATCACGCGTGATACAGTCATCACACTTGCTGAAGAACTTGGAATCACCGTCCGTGAACAAGACATCCCACGTGCGATGTTGTACACGTGCGACGAAATGTTCCTCACCGGAACGGCCGTAGAAATCAGTCCAGTGCGTTCAGTTGACCGCATTGCTGTTGGACGTGGCAAGGTGGGTCCGGTAACGCGAGCTATCCAGCAAGCGTTTCAAAAGATCACCGTTGATGGAGAAGATCCATACGGCTGGCTTACACCAATCAAGAAGACAAAAACGAAGTAATCACCTCGATCGACACACCGGAGTTTATCATGGCGAAGGCCAAGAGCAAGCCGCAACCAGCATCGAACGCCAAGAAGAAGGCAGCACCTGCACCAGCGAAGGCAGCACCAACGCAGCAGCGGAAGGATCTCTTTTCAATCAAGGGATTCGACAAAGCCACGTTGCGTGAGTGGTATCAGATGCAGCACCTTGGACGTCGACTGGACGAGAAGGCAGCCCTGTATCTCAAGATGGCAAAGGGCTGGTCGTACCACGCTCCATTTGCTGGACACGACGGTATACAGCTTGCGTTGGGCAAGATCTTCCGTCCGGGCAAGGACTTCCTGTTCCCGTACTACCGTGACATGCTCACCTCGCTTGCAGCTGGTGTAACTGTCGAAGAGATCATCGCTAATGGTTTGTCGAAGGATGCTGACGTAGCTGGTGGTGGACGTCACATGAGTAACCACTTCGCGAAGCAATCTATTCGTCTTCAAAATTCATCCTCATGTACGGGCAATCACTCGCAGCAGGCCGCAGGCACAGCGCGCTCGATCAAGAAGTACAAGGGTGATGAAGTTGTGTATTGCTCTACGGGCGACAGCACAACATCAGAAGGTTATTACTACGAAGCCGTCAACGGCGCAGATCGCGAGAAGCTTCCGCTCATCTTCGTGATCCAGAACAACAAGTACGGTATCTCTGTCCCGTTGCACGAGCAGACAACGAACGCAACCGTGTCGGACAATTTCCGTGGCTTCTCGAATCTCAAGATCATCCAATGTGATGGTCGCGATCCAATGGACTCGTATCGCGCGCTCGAAGAAGCACGTGCGTATGTACTCTCTGGCAAGGGGCCTGCAATGGTTCATGCCGACTGCGATCGCATTGGTTCGCATAGCAACTCAGACAACCACGAACTCTACCGCACCAAGGAAGACATTGATGCCATGAAGGAGCGCGATCCGCTCCCACGCATGCGCGCCACACTCATTGCAAATGGCATTGCGACAGAAGACGAATTGACGGCGATGGAGGAAGCCAACAAGACGGCCATTTTCGCGGCTGCTGATGCTGTTGAGCCCCTTCCCGATCCAGACCCACAATCGTACAACGAGTTCCTTCTTCCTGATGCTGTTGTCGGATACAACGACGATAGTGAATCACGCTGGACGCCATCACCTGATGCTGATCTCGTGACCTTCCGTGAGGGAATCGTCAACGTGCTTCACGAGGAGTTCCGTCGGAACCCAAACACATTCCTCTTCGGACAAGACGTCGCGTCGAAGAAGAAGCAAGGCATTTTCAACGTCTGCAAGGGGCTCTTGGACGAGTTCGGCAACGATCGTGTATGGAATGCGCCGATTGCAGAGGACTTCATCGTTGGCACAGCCAACGGTATGACGCGCTACCGTGACGACATCCGCGTTGTCATTGAAGGGGCCGAGTTTGCCGATTACTTCTGGCCAGCCATGGAGCAGCTCATCGAGTGTACACATGATTACTGGCGTACACGCGGACAGTTTTCGCCGGCCATGGTGATTCGTCTCGCGTCCGGCGGATACATTCAGGGCGGATTGTACCACTCGCAGAACCTTGAGGGCACGTTTACCACGCTGCCAGGCTTGCGCGTTGTATGTCCAGCCTTTGCCGACGACGCCGTAGGTCTGATGCGAAATGCCATCCGATCACGTGGCACCACGATGTATCTCGAGCCAAAGTTCCTCTACAACTACCGTCCGACGTCCTCGGCAATGCCACCAGAGGACTACATCATTCCGTTTGGGAAGGCCAAAATCCGTCGTCCAGGCGACCACATCACCGTGGTCACGTACGGCACGCCCGTCCACTGGAGTCTCCAGGCAGCTGAAGCGCTCGCAGCTGAGGGCATCTCTGTTGAGGTGATCGACCTTCGATCGCTTGCACCATGGGATAAGGAGCTTGTCTTCGAGCGTGTAAAGCGCACAGGTCGCTGTGTGATTGTACACGAAGACAAGAAGACCGGCGGTTTTGGTGGCGAGATTGCCTCCAGCATCAGCGAGGAGCTATTCCGGCACCTCGACGCACCAGTTGCGCGTCTCGGATCAAAGGATACCCCAGTTGGATTCGCCAAGAATCTCGAGAAGGGCACCCTGATCAACGTAGACGATGTGATCTCCATTATTCGCCAAACCCTCGCCTTCTAACACCTCGTTGTGTGAATCTCTCCTGACAGTGTGAAGGGGGAGGTTCTGCGTAAGCCCCTAACAAGGCAAAGCTTACGTTCAGAACCTCCCCCTTTTTCCGTTTGGTGGGTACCCGTCCGAAGGATATATTTGCAAGTCTCATTCAGTGGGCGAGGTATGCCTTGGCATATCTATGCGCACAGCTGAGGCGTCATTCGTTCAATTCAAATGTGGCGTCAATACGACACACATGTACGAGAGCTACTGAGGAGTGCATGAGCACAGAACCGTTGGAAACAGTACAGGGCACCAGTTCCAAGGCATCGACATCTGAACCACAGGTCGATGCACTTGTTGAGCGCGTGCGATCACAAGCAAAGCCGGTGATCGTTGGTGTCGTTGTCATCGTCCTGATCGCCGTTGGGTACTGGTGGTATTCATCCACGCAGGCCGAGCGCAATGCCGAAGCAGCCACACAGCTGTCGCGCGTGCGTGGTGCATTTGAAGTAGGAGAATTCAACAAGGCTCTCGTTGGTGGCGATTCGCTTCCAATGTATGGGGCTGATAAGGTAATGGGTCTACTCGACATCAGTGAGCAGTACGAAGGCACCGACGCAGGTGCTATTGCGGCGCTTATGGCGGGTAATGCTCTGGCGAACCTCGGACGCATTGGCGAGGCAGCCGCTCAATTTGAGCGTGCGCAGTCTTCGGATGCTGAAGTGGTCAAAGTCGGTGCTATGAAAGGACTTGCGCTCGTTCAGGAGGATGCTGGCAGCTATGCCGAAGCAGCCGCACTGTACGAGAAAGCAGCCGCTCAGGGCGCAAAGACGGGTCTCGAAGACGACTGCTTCTATAAAGCAGGTCTGTGCTACGAGAAGGCCAAATCAAACGAAAAAGCAGCAGAAATGTTCCGGATGGTTGTCAAAAAATTCGAAATGTCAGAGTCTTCAGGCCTCGCCCGATTGGGTTTGGCACGGCTTGGCATGGGAATTGATTAGAGATCCTCGGCATTCTGTGCCCTTTTCCCATTTGAAGTAGTAAACAAGTGATTGAATTAAAGCTTAAGGTTTTTACAACTGGAGGTTGTATGCAACGTTGGTTTCGTCTGAGCAGCTTGCTGCTTGTGCTAACCGCGGCATTTAATGTGGCTCTCTCGCAGAGCTACGTGGAGGTTCGTGGTAGTCTTCCTCCGGGATCGGTGCGCGTATTCGTACGTGACACCGTTTATCGTATCAGTGGTACGTACACAGTAGGTGGTACGCTTCTGATCGAGCCCGGTTCACGTGTTGAGTTCATGCCGAACGGTCGGCTGATCGACTCAACTGGTGGTCGTATCATTGCTGATGGTCGTGCGTCTGCGACGTACAACCCAACGGCAGTGAATCCGCTCGTTCCGCCGTATGTCGGATATGATGATCCGGCCTACTTCGGTGCACCTGGAGTTGTCTCTTCGACAATTGCAACAGAGCCGACCATTCACCCGTCGAAGTATTCCACGATCTTCAACGTGGATCTCGGCTCGAACCCTAACCTTCAGGGCCTGACACCTGCAAAGGCGATGGTCTACAAGGCAGCTCGTATTGAACTGGGTGGCGTGATCTCGGCGATCCGTCTCAACCCATGGTTCCGTCCGACTGGCGCAGCGATCAGCGTGCGTCCAGGTCGCATCACATTTGCAGCAGCAGGTGTGAACACGTTCTCACGCGAATGGGGACACATCATTGTTCTCCCAGGTGCGGGTGCAGCGTTCTTCCGCGACGTCGACTTCGTTGGATTCCGCAAGGACACAACGGTTGACAAGCAGCCAATCTATCTCGCAAACAACACGGGTTCCCTTTTCACAGGTGCTCAAGCTGAAGCTGCGAACGACAATCTTCTCCGTGCTTCGAACGGTGGTGGCGGTGCTATCACGACGTTCTCATCACGCACATGGATTGTAGGCTGTAACTTCCGCAACAATATGGCCCGCTACCGCGGTGGTGCTCTCCAGATCCTGCAAGCACCAGTTGACCAGTTTGCTGGTTCAACGCTTCAACTTTGGCCGACGGTTTCAACAGCCACGCTGAATGCTCTTCCGAAGTATCCAGCAACTGTGAACCCGTTCCTTACAAGCCAATTGAATGCTGAGCCTATCGATCAGAATCTCCCGATTACTGACCGTGTATATGATGCAGCAGCAGAAACAATGAGCGACAACGACCGCCAGTCGGTTGACGATGCTCGTCTTGCTGTTTACCTCGGCCGCATTCGTCAAATCCGTTTCACGGGTAACACAGCTCGCCTTTCGGATGTTGACACGATCAACATTGGTGGCATTCGTTTCGTAGGTGATGCGAATCGCGCTGCAACAGTGTTTGCAACGACATCGCGCTCACAGAAGAACGAAGCTGCTGGTGGTGCTGTCTACATCAGCGGTCGTTCAAACATGACGATCGGTCTTGGTATCAACGATTTCCAAGGCAAGGACACTATCGAATTCAACAGCAACATTGCTGAGAACCGTCAGCCATCATCATTGGTTGGTACGGTTCGCACAACTGGTGCTCAGGGTGGTGCTGTATATGTTGGTGATGCAACGAGCGTAATCTTCGCTGGTCGCTACACGACGAACAAGACAGTAACACCGTTCATCACGGACGTAACATCAAACGTTACAAACACGATTGGCAACTTCTCACAGGGTGGAGCTATCTACGCTGCAGCGGGTGCACGTCAAATCCAAGTCCGTGGTAACCTCGACAACAACCCACCAACTCACTTCCTTGGCAACGAGGCGGCTCGTGGTGGTGCTATCTATGTTGCTGCAGGCACAACAAATACAGACGTATCACCATGGATTGGTGGTTCGGACGGTATCATTAATGCTCGCAACTACGGTTTCAACATCAAGTTCCGTGACAACCGCGCTTCGGTTGACGGTGGTGCTGTATTCACAGCGCGTAACATGTTCATGTACGGTTCGGGTGGCTCAAGTGGTCCCCTCTGGATCTACGGCACGAACTATGGTGTTGAATTCCAAAACAACACAGCAAACTTCTCTGGTGGTGCTATCACAGTAGCAGTTCCACAGAACCTTCCAATCGGTCGTCGCGTTCTTCGCTTCGTGCGTGGCCACTTCATCAACAACCGTGTTGGTGAAGTCGCAGATTCGCTCAAGTCAGAAGTTCGTGGTGGTGGTGCTCTCTACTCGATCAACGCTGACCTCAACGTTGTAAAGGGTGTTGAATTCCGCGCAAACAAGGCTTGGAACGGTAACGGTGGTGCTGTTGCGGTTGTTACACCTGACACGCTCACACGCAAGCGCTTCATGGTCACAGACCTTGATGAAATCCGCTTCGACGCAAACGGAGTTGCTACAGGTTACACACCACGCAATGACGTATTCACATTCCAGACAACAAGCCCACGTGCTGATGAGCGCATGCTCACACGTTTCTACGACAACGTAGCAAACGCAAACAGCAATCGTCAGGGTAGCGGTACTACACAAGCTGGTGACATCCGTGTAATACACCCAGGTACAACACTCCGTGAGAACGGAACTGGTCTTGGTGGTGCACTTTACATCTTGGATAGCATCCGTGTTCGCGTTGACACAGTTTCATTCGACCGTGTTCGCTTCCAGAATAACACAGCCTTTACTGGTGCTGCTGTTTATTCTGACAACTACGATCTCAAGCTTGCGTTCGCACGTACACTCGTAACAGGTAACAAGGCAACATCTGACATTGGTCGCTCAAACGACACAATTCAGGGTCCACTTGTAAACAACGACAACGTTGCTTCAAGCGATCTTGCTGGTGCAGT
>JAURNF010000029.1 GCA_030830285.1 Candidatus Kapaibacterium sp. | reverse complement strand
CATCGCTATTGCGTGCCAGGTGCGCCACGTGAAGCGTGCTGGTGTTCACCACACGCGACGTACGACGACGCGATGGATCTGCTTTGAAGTAGGCTACGTTCATCATGTCCTGACTTCGCGTGCTGACAACGCCATCGCCATCGGCGAAGAGCTCCGAGAGCGAACCGCCAAACACGGAAAGAATCTTGCGGAAGACTTCTTGCATTGCCTGCGGTTGCAACTTCTTCACCCCATCGATTACATCTACATCGCCGATCACGCTTACATACTCTACGTCAAGCGGATGAGCGCGCTTGTTCAGTCCTGCGAGAAATACGCCATCATCTTCCGGACGTCGTAAGTCGCGCACAGCGGGCGCATCAAACGGCACATCACCTTCGACAGATGTGAGCGCGGCCAATGCTGCTTTGCATGGCTGTGCAAGCACAACGTTTTGCTCATCGACACAACGTTTTAGCGACGTTTTCCAACTCCACACGCGTGCGTACGGGGATCCATCATGTGGTGTACCGATCGTAATCAACCGCTTCACGTGATGATCACCAAGGTGATCAACCAGATACGAACGTGCGGCGAGTCCGCCCATGCTATAGCCGATCAGTACCACACGATCGGCGCCTGTAACAGCACGAACATATTGGATACAGGCATCCAGTTCAGATGTCCACGCGCGGACTGAGTCGACCGGATTACGAAACTGAACCGTGTAGAAGTCAGCATCTCCACCACCGGCGAGAGTTCGTTGGATTGTACCTCGCGCGTTGACCTTTAGATCGCCACCATAGCGCAGTGCAAGATCCTTCTTGAAGTACGTCGTTGCCTCTCCATGCCACACCTCAGCTTTTTGTCCGAGTCCGTGAAGCAATAGAATCGGATACGGCACCTTCATCGAAGAGGTTTGTTGTGCTGGGAACGTAGGTACACCAACAAGCTTGCGCGGTATAGAGCTGCACGCGCTAACAACAACGCACGCAAGCAGCGCACCAAGCACTCGATAGAACATGCGGTTACGCAACAACACGACGTACCAATCGCACGCGTTCAACTCGACGTGGCGTGCTCGCCAGCACGATGCAGTCGTAGTCATCAAGCGTAACAACATCGTTTGTACTTGGGATGCGTCCAGCCACATGCGTGATCAATCCACCGATTGTCTCATAATCATCGCGCTCAGGCAGCGAAAACGGCAATCGTTCATTTGCTTCGTCAATTCGAATAGACGCATCAAGCTCATACGAACCAGGTGTCTGCTCTTCAACGAGCGGTGCTTCCTCGTCGTACTCATCTTGGATATTGCCAACGAGCTCTTCGAGGATGTCCTCAAGCGTAAGCAAGCCAGCTGTTCCACCAAACTCGTCAAGCACGATAGCAAGGTGCACCTTGTCGCGCTGCAGGTCACGAAGCAGTCGCTTAATCTTCACATCTTCCTGCACCATGTAAGGGGCATGCAGAATATCCTGCAGGATAATCAGCTCCCTATGGTGCATCAGCGTGAGAAGGTCTTTCGCGTAGATGATACCGATGATGTTATCGATTGATCCCAGATAGACGGGCAGTCGAGAGTACCCCTCGTTCATGACGAAGTCGACGAGTTCACTCACCGGGAGTGTTCCATCGACGCCCACTACCCTTGATCGCGGCACCATCACCTGCGCGGCGGTAGTCTCGGTGAACTCGAATACGTTCTCAATCAGCTCACGCTCGGAAATCTCGAGAGCGCCTTGCTTGGAGCTCTCGGCAATCAGATAGCGTATCTCTTCAGGAGAGTGCACTTCGTGCTCGGGTGCTGGCTCGATACCAACGGCACGCAACATCATATTCGACATTGCGTTGAGCATGGTGATGATTGGTCGGAACACCAGATAGAACACTCGCATTGGCACTGCCACTGCAAGCGTAACGGCTTCGGAGCGGCGGATGGCGAGTGACTTCGGCGCCATTTCTCCAACAACGATGTGGAGTACCGTGATGATCGAAAACGCGATCACAATCGAAATCGTATGGAGTACTGCTGGGTCGAGGGAAACACCTATGGCTTGTGCTGCATCGAGCACAAGTGTTGACACCACGCTCTCGCCAATCCAACCAAGTCCAAGCGAGGCCAACGTAATTCCGAGCTGTGATGCGCTTAAGTAGGCATCGAGATGATCGAGGATATTCCGTGCAATACCCGCCAGCATGCTACCCTCGCGTGCGCGGAGCTCGATCTGCGATGCACGTACCTTGACAATAGCGAACTCAGCTGCAACGAAGAATCCGTTGAGCACAACAAAGAATAGCGTAAGCGTTACATCCCAGATCATAGTTCAATATACCAGCTTCATCGCAGTGCCGAGGCCACGGAACTCACAACACGCGTGTCGAGATGATGCGAGAAATACAGCGATAGAACACTTTCAATCTCAAGTTCGTCGGCGTGCGATACAGCGCAGGCGTTGCCAGCGGCACTTGCACGTAGCGCGTCGTAGGCAGAGCGCGAGCAGCGAAGTCCATCTTCACCATCGCGACGCACCACGCCATCTGTAAGACCAATCCGCACGACGGCTCCTGGTGGTGGATCACCGAGGGGCAGACCAAACCCCATGCAGTTTGCAAGGTCACAACGAAACCCAACCGACACGCTATAGGCGGTGGCTGGATCCTCGTCGTTGAGTCGATGCAGCGCTGCCACAAGCAAGTCGAATACACGTTGGTCGGCTTGCTCTTGGGCTTGCGTCTTCATCACCATCTCGCACATGAGGAGTCCAGACCGGAGTAACTCGAGATCGGTGCCCAATCGGCGCAGTGGGTGGACAAGCTCTGCCTTCGCGATGGTGTGAAGGTCCTTCATAGTCCGATGGTACACCGTGCACCGAATGTGTGACAGAGGCTCCATGGCCGAGCCAAACGCAGACTTCGTGGTGCGGGCCCCCTTGGCCACAACCCCCATTTTTCCGTGCTCTCTCGTGTACAGGGTAACGATCCGGGAGCTATCCCCGTGGCGGCGAGCATGGAGTACGATGGCCTCAGTGGCGATAATCACGCCGAAAATTACGCATTCCCCGTCCGCCCATCGGGATCAGAGTGGTCTTGCAGGTTTCATCAAGCCCCGTATATTTGCAGTCTATTCCGCAGTAGCTCAGCTGGTTAGAGCATCTGACTGTTAATCAGAGGGTCCGGGGTTCAAGTCCCTGCTGCGGAGCACCAAACGAAAACGCCCGTCTTGCTCAGCGCAGGACGGGCGTTGTTGGTTTATCGAAGGTAGTTACTTCGACGTGAAGACGGGCGTGAAGCCCATTTCGCTCCACATGAAGCTGTACTTGTCGACCACGCCCTCGAGTTGCTTGGTGCGGTTGACGTCGCCATGACCCGACTTGAGCTTAACGCGGAGGATGACTGGACGTTCGTGCGAGGCGAGATCCTGCATCATGGCTGCATACTTGAAGCTATGCGCTGGCACAACACGATCGTCGTGATCAGCAGTCATAACCATCGTCGAAGGATACACCACATCCTTCTTGAGGTTGTGATATGGTGAGTAGGCGTACAGCGCCGCAAACTCATCCTTGTTCGCGATGTCGCCGTAATCTGATTGCCAGTTCCATCCAATCGTGAAACGGTGGAAGCGAAGCATGTCCATCACACCTACTTCCGGTATCGCAACGCGGAACAGATCTGGACGCTGATTGATCACAGCACCAACGAGGAGGCCACCGTTCGAGCGTCCATTGAGCGCAAGAAGTGTTGGTGTTGTGATGTTGTTCGACACAAGCCACTCTGCACATGCAATCGCATCATCAAACACATGCTGCTTCTGCGTGCGCGTGCCAGCACGATGCCACTTCTCGCCATACTCTCCACCGCCACGCAAATTTGCAATGGCAATTGCACAGCCCTGCTCGAGCCATGGGATGTAGGATGGATTGAACGATGGATTAATGGAGATGTTGAATCCTCCATATCCATAGAGCATTGTTGGTACTGGACCAGTGACACCTCGCTTTGTGAGAATGGTCATTGGAACTCGCGCACCATCAGTGCTTGCAACGAACACTTGGCGCGCTTCAAATGCAGTAGGATCAAAGTCAACTGTAATCTGCTTCCAGAGTGAACTCTTCCGCTTGGCGATGTTGTAGCTATAGATCGTTGTAGGATAGAGATACGATGTGAATGTGTAGAACACGGCTGTGTCATTGCGCTGACCTGAGAAGCCCCCTACTGTGCCTGCACCTGGTAGTCGAAGCGAGTCGACTAAGCGTCCATCAAGTGTCGATACCAATACCTGATGCTGTACATCCTGCATCCACGTGAGGAACATCCGCTCACCGCCAAACGCTACGTCATCAAGTACAATCTCTCGCTCTGGAATGATCGTTTCGATTCGAGCCATACCGAGAGGGTCGGCGATACGCACAACACGTCCGTTCGGACTATCGTGCGTGGCCGTGCCGTAGAGCGACCCCTTATGATCGTAACTCGGATAGAAGCTGGCATCATCACGATCGTAGATTACCTTCCACGGTGCAGATGCATCATCAACCGGACGTATGGCAATGTTGTTTCCATTCGAGCTGCCACGACGAATCGTACGAATGAGGTACGAGGAATTCTCGAGCACGTAACAACTAACGAACTGTTCTGTGGCGGTCGGATCTTCATAGATCACGCTGTCTTGCGCTTGTGCCGCACCCAGCTTGTGATACATCACTGCTTGATGCGAGTTCTTCTTAAAGAGAGACTTCTCTGAAGTATTCGCATCGCGATACATCGAGTAGAAGAATCCGTTGTTGTGCCAGTTCACACCGGAGTTCTTCACCTTCTTGATCACGTCAGGGAGGATGCGCTTCGATGCAATCTCCATCACGTAGATATCGCGCCAATCGGATCCGCCTTCAGACTTCCCGAATGCCATATAGCGTCCGTCCGGACTTTCTTCAGCGAATGCGAGCGCAACGGTTCCGTCCTTGCTGAACGAATTGGGATCAATCAGCACCGTGGGCTTTGCGTCGCCGTCGCGCTGCACATACAGAACTGAATGGTTCTGACGTCCATCGTTGCGGTAGTAGAACGTGAGATCGCCCCGCCGCCATGGCTTTGATACACGCTCGTAGTTGTTGACGCGATCGAGTCGGTCGAGGAGCGCCGCGCGATACGGAATGCGAGCCAGATATCGCTCGGCAACGTCTGCCTGCTTGGCAACCCATGCCTCTACTTCTGGGTCTCGATCATTCTCGAGCCATCGGTACGGATCAGCAATCGTAGTTCCGTGAATCGTATCAACGTGGTTCACACGACGCGTCGCTGGGTAATGCGCGCCATCGTGTTGAAAAAGAGCGAGTACAAGGAGAAGTTCAATCATGTGCGAAGCTACAGTGAGCATGGAACATATCATAAACAAGAAAGGGTGGTGATGTTACCATCACCACCCTTGTGAATGCCAGTTGCTGATCAATCGACGAAGAAATCACCGCCGCCGCCACCCTGTGATTCATCACGTGGTGGGCGCTCCTCGCGAGGTGCGTCGTTGCGTGGACGGTCGTCATCACGACGATGATCTGGACGTGGTCCGCGATCGCCACCACCACGTGGTCCACGATCACCACCGCCACGACCATAGCGGTCGCCACCACGGTCGCCACCGCGTCCGCCGCGGTCACCACCACGACCATAACGATCACCACCACCACGACCTCCGCGGTCGCCACCGCGATCACCATCACGTGGTGGACGTGGACGATCTTCGTACGGCTCCATGCCTTCTGGCAGTGGTAGGAGTGCCTTGCGAGACAGACGAACCTTACCGTCTGGCTGCACTTCGATGACCTTTACCTCGATCACTTCACCAACCTTGAGAACATCAGAAACGTTCTCTACACGACGGTGATCGATTTGTGAGATGTGGAGTAGACCTTCCTTCTTCGGACGGAGTTCGATGAATGCACCGAGGCCTTCACGGATTTCCTTCACCTTGCCCTTGAAGATCGTATCAATCTCGATCGGACGTGTGATGTCGCGAATCTTTGTGATCGCTGCATCAGCACTCTCTTGGTTCACAGCTGCGATTGTAATCGTACCATCGTCGTCGATGTTGATTTCCGCACCTGTTTCCTTG
>JAURNF010000249.1 GCA_030830285.1 Candidatus Kapaibacterium sp. | reverse complement strand
GGAGTAGTTTATGAGCACGTACATCGTAAATCCTGTCAAGGTCCGCATGGACGAGTCGGCAAAGGGCTCGATCTATAAGTCCATCGTAGCCATGGGGTTGCGCTCACGTCAGATCAACGACCAAATCAAGACGCAGATCTCTGAGCGCCTTGCCGACGTGATCGTTGACACCGACGAAGCAGAGGGTCCAAACGCAGATCAAATCGCGATCTCAAAGGAATTTGACCTTCTCCCGAAGCCAACATTCATGGCGATGAAGGAGATGACTAGCGGTCAGATCCACCTCCGCAACGGCGCTGAAGCGCCTGCTGCCACGGAGTAAGTTCACGCAACCATCGATTCAGAGCCATCCGGGACACCCGCGATGGCTCTTTTTGTCTCCATGAAGATTCTCCTCGGTATCACTGGCAGCGTTTCGGCGTACAAAGCGCCGTGGCTCGTGCGCGACCTTCGTCGTGCAGGACATGACGTGCGCGTGGTGATGACGCCGTCGGCGCGGGCGTTTGTTGCGCCCCTTGCCCTAGAAGCTGTCTCCCAACACCCAGTGATCATCGATCCCTACGATCCGTCGATTCAAGAAGGGGGCTCGTGGCACGTGCACCTGGCACGCTGGGCCGATGTGATGCTCGTAGCGCCATGCTCGGCCACAACAGTCGCGCGCATCGCCAACGGTCTGTGCGACACCGCACTGATGACGGTCATCGCCTCACGTCCACTCGATACTCCCCTGCTCGTTGCTCCAGCAATGGATACCGACATGTGGGACCAACCGAGTGTGCAACGCAACGTCGCGCAGCTTCGCGCTGATGGCATTGTTGTGATCGACCCTGCCGAAGGCGAACTCGCATCGGGTCTTGTCGGCAAGGGACGCCTTCCAGAGCTCGACGTACTTGTTGAGGTTGTAGAGCAACACATGCGCGCAACACCAACAAACACGCACGAGATCGACGAGTCCACGCCCGCATCGTCGCAATCACTCGCAGGAAAGCGCGTCGTGATCACAGCGGGTCCGACACATGAACGCATCGACGCTGTGCGTGCGATCGTGAACCACGCAACGGGCACAATGGGCTTTGCGATTGCAGCTGCTGCACAGCAGCGCGGCGCACTCGTTACGCTCGTAACTGGTCCGACACATCTCGACACACCACACGGCGTGCATCGTGTTGATATCACGAGCGCGGCAGAAATGTACGACGCAGTGATGCGCACTACCGATCAGGATGTCTTCATCTTCTCCGCAGCAGTGGCCGATTACACACCTGCACATCCGATTGATGGCAAGATGAAGAAGACAGAGCAGTCGAGCGACACAATAACGCTTGACCTTGTTCGCACACGCGACATTCTTGCAACTGTTGGTGCCGCAAAGCAATCACATCAACGTGTTGTTGGCTTTGCACTCGAGCACGACAATGTGTTGGCGTATGGCAAAGACAAGCTGGTGCGCAAGAACGCCGATATGATTGTTGCGAATCAAGCTGGTGTTGCAGACAGTGGGTTCGGCACTGGCAACAACACGATCACCCTTATCACGCATTCTCACGAACCACGCACCTACCCGCCAATGTCAAAACGCGCATGCGCTGAACTCATCCTTGATGCACTGGAGACGCTGTGATCACGCTTACGAATATCACGGTCGACTTCGGCACGCGGATTCTCTTTAAGAACGTTTCGTTTCTGATTCAAGCTGGCGATCGCATTGGCTTGGTTGGTCGCAACGGCGCTGGCAAGTCCACAATGATGGGCATCATCGCACGCGAGCGCACAGCAACAAGCGGCGACGTTTCCACGCAGACAGGCATCCGCATCGGATTGCTGTCGCAGGATCTTACACTCGATCTGAGCAAGACACTGCGTGAAACGGCAATGCTTGCGTTTGAAGAAGTGCTCAGACTTCAAGCAGAGATCGAGCATCTGCAGCATCAGATCGAAACACGGACCGACTACGAGAGCGATGCATACATGCAGCTCGTGCAGCGTCTTACAGATGCGAACGATATGTATGCGCGTCGTGGTGGACTCACCATGCATGCAGATATCGAGCGCGTGCTCACCGGACTCGGCTTTGACCCAGCGGATCTTGATAAGGGTTTGACGGCCTTCTCAGGGGGCTGGCAAATGCGCGCCGAGCTCGGACGTCTGCTGTTGTCGCACCCAGACTGTTTGTTGCTTGACGAGCCAACGAACCACCTTGATATCGATTCCGTGCGCTGGCTCGAAGACTTCCTCACGTCGTACGATGGCGCTGTAGTGTTGATCTCGCACGACCGTGCGTTTCTCGACAACGTCACCAATCGCACAATCGAGATCACGAAGTTTAAGGTGTACGACATCCCAGCGTCGTACTCGGAATACGAAGAGATCCGCGCAGAGCGCATGGAACAACAACGCGCACTCGCCACGCGACAGAATCGTGAGCGCGAGCGGATGCAGAAGTGGATCGACAAGTTCAAGTACAAGGCTTCGCTTGCATCTCGCGCACAGTCGCGCATCAAGGCGCTGCAACGCATGGAAGTGATCGAGGTTGACGAAGAAGACACATCTTCGATTCACTTCTCCTTCCCACCTGCCCCACGGTCGGGTCGCACCGTTGTTGACTGCCTTAGCATCGTCAAGAACTATGGTGAGAAGCGAGTTCTGAAGGGCGTCGACTTTGCACTTGAGCGCGGAGAAAAGATCGCCTTCATCGGAAAGAATGGCGAAGGCAAGACAACACTCGCGAAAGTCATCGCCGGCGTGGAGCCGCTCACGTCAGGCACCGTTACACTCGGACACAACGTGAGCATCGGCTACTATGCGCAGCATCAGGCTGATATGATGGGCGGGCACAACTCTGTGTACGAAGTGATGGAGCAAGCGTCGCCCCCTGAAATGCGTCCGCGTATTCGCTCGCTCCTCGGTGCGTTCCTCTTCCGTGGCGATGACATCAACAAGAAGGTTGGCGTGCTCAGCGGTGGTGAGAAGTCACGTCTTGCGATCGCACGCTTGCTGCTGCAACCATATAACCTGCTCATCCTCGACGAGCCAACGAACCACCTCGACATGTTGTCGAAAGAAGTGCTGAAGGAAGCGCTTCTTTCGTACGACGGCACGATGATCGTGGTATCGCACGACCGTGACTTCTTGGATGGACTCACAGAGAAGATCATTGCGTTTCGTCGTGGCACGCTCAAGGAATACGAGGGCGACGTTGATACGTATCTCAAGCTTCTCGATGATCCACATGTGAAGGATGCTCCTGCACCGCACGAGATCCCGCTGCACGGATCGCATCAAAAACACGAACAACCAGCGGCGCCGCAGAAGTCGGCAGCGGAGATTCGTGAAGAGCAGAAGCAGCGCGACAAGGAAAAGAAGAAGGCCGAGCGCCGCATCGCTGATATTGAGCGACAGATCGCTGTGCAAGAGAAGACAATCGCGGGACTTGAGCCCGTGCTCGCAGATCCGGAGCTTTACAAGGATCCGGTGAAGCAGCACAAGACTGTTACAAGTTATGAGACCGCCAAGCGTCTGCTCGATGCATTGATGGAAGAATGGACGACACTCTCGGAGATCATCGCATGATGTACCGTATCGCTCTCACATCGCTTGCTCTCGTGCTTGCAACAACGCTGCTCGAGGCCCAACCAGTTGATCAACGCCGCACGATTAGCGTGACGGGAGAAGCAACGATGGACGTGCAGCCGGACAAAGCTGAAGTTCGCATCGGCGTTGTGACCGAGGGTATGGACATCACGAAGATTAAGGCAGATAACGACCGTCGTGTGCGCGCGATCTTCGATGCTCTGCAGCGTATCGGTATTGCAAAGAAGGATATCGCAACAACGCGACTGCAGATCTCCCCTGTGTACGAGTACACGTCGGGACGCCGCAATCTTGTAAAGTACCAGATGCAGAATGCTGTCACCATCACACTCACCAAGCTCGACAATGTTGAAGCGGTAGTCAACGAGGCCGTAGCGAGTGGAGGCAATACACTCGATCAGCTCACATTCCTGCGATCAAATAGCGAGCAGCTTCGCGATTCGTTGCAGATCGAAGCTGCACGTAATGCACGTACGCGCGCCGACGCACTTGCTGGCGCCCTTGGTGCAAAGGTTCTACGTCCAGTCTCGATTAGCAGCAACACCCACGATAATGGAGGCAACTTCATCGTACGCGGTGCACGGAGTCTCAATGCCGATGCGATGCAGAGCACGCCTGTCAGCGGCGGCACGCTCGATCTTTCTGCAACGGTGGATGTTATCTTCGAAATCGAATGATCAACGGCAAAACCATCGTCGTCGTTCTGCCAGCATACAATGCTGCGAAGACGCTTGAGATGACGTATCGCGAGATCCCTTTCGATATCGTCGACGACGTGGTGCTCGTCGATGACCATTCACGCGACGAGACGTCAAAGGTTGGACGTGAGCTCGGCATCAAGCATGTGATTCGACATGACCGTAATCGCGGCTATGGCGGCAATCAAAAGACGTGTTATCGCACAGCGCTTGAGCTTGGAGCTGATATCGTGATCATGCTCCATCCTGACTACCAGTACACACCGCAACTCATTCCGTCGATGGCGTGGCTCATCGCAAACGATGTCTATCACGTGGTCCTCGGTAGCCGCATCCTCGGCAATGGCGCACGCAAGGGTGGCATGCCGCTCTACAAGTACATCGCCAACCGTGGTCTGACCTTCATCCAGAACCTCCTCGTCGGACAGAAGCTTTCGGAATACCATACCGGCTATCGTGCCTTCTCGCGCACCGTGCTGGAATCCATCGACATCGAGAAGAACTCCGACGACTTCGTCTTCGACAACCAGATGCTCTCCCAGATCATCATGAAGGACTTCGAAATCGCCGAAGTCACCTGTCCAACGAAGTACTTCGACGACGCTTCATCGATCAACTTCCGTCGCAGCACCATCTACGGCTTCGGCGTCCTCTGGACCAGCCTCCAACACCGCCTGCATACGATGGGGCTGAAGAACGCAAGGTATTGAGCTCCCCCGCTCTCCCATGACTGAAGTCATGGGTTGCGGGATGTCTCACCGTCTCAGCCGTCTCACCGTCTCACCGTCTCAGCCTCCCTCTTCGTAACTTCGCTGTATGATTCTGACAGACGCTGAAATCCTTGCCCACATGGAGCGTGGCACGATCAAGATCGAGCCATACGACCGCTCATGTCTTGGTTCCAACTCGTATGATGTTCACCTGGGCCGCATGCTCGGTGAGTATGTGGATCGCGAGCTCGATGCGAAGCGCCACAACAAGATCGAACTGTATCCGATTCCAGACGAGGGTATCGTGCTGGTGCCGGAGAAGTTCTACCTTGGGGTGACCGAAGAGTACACCGAGACGCACGCCCACGTGCCGTTTCTCGAGGGTAAGTCGAGTGTTGGTCGCCTGGGTATCGATATTCATGCGACAGCAGGTAAGGGCGACATTGGCTTCTGCAATTTCTGGACGCTGGAGATTAGCGTGAAGCAGCCGGTGCGCGTGTATGCAGGGATGCCGATCGGACAGCTGATCTATTTCGCTGTCGAGGGTTCGGTGATCAATCCGTACAACGCGAAGAGCTCTGCGAAGTACAACGCTCGCGTGAATGCGCCAGTTGAATCGATGATGTGGAAGAACTTCCCGGCAGACGAGCAGAAGTCATGATCACGCGCGTACTCGTTGCGATACTCTACTGTGCAATCATCACTGGTTGCGAAGAAGACACTGGCATGGACACGTCGTCGTTCGATGAGCAAGAGCTGCTCGATATGCGCCGCGAGAAGGACGAGGCATTCCGCACAACAGCGGAGAGTCCGATCCCAGAACACATGCGCGACACCTTCAAGGGTTTGAAGTACTTCGCCCCCTCCGAGGAAGGCGTTGTGGATGCAGCGTTCGTTCCAGCAACATCTGCCGACACGATAACGATGACGACTACGACGTCTGAGCTGCGCCCTGCGTTGCGCGCTGGACGTTTCACGTTTAGCTACGGTAGTACAGAGTGCTCGCTTACGGCGTTCCAGTTTCTGGGCGGACCAACGGATTCGTACTTCGTGCCGTTTACCGATCGCACGACAGGCGAAACAACATATCGTGGTGGGCGGTATCTCGATATCGAGCGCACGGGCGACTCGGTGTATGTGATCGACTTTAACCGTGCATACAATCCGTTCTGCGCCTACAACGACGCGTTCTCATGTCCACGCGTACCGCGCGAGAACAACCTCCCCGTTGCGGTTACGGTTGGAGAACAGTCGTGGAAGTAATCCGCCGCAGTTTGTTCAACATCGTGTTGGTTGTGATGCTTGCCATCACGCTTCCGTCGTGTCTGTTTGTAAAGGCACCACAGCAAACCGACGATGTACAGCACGTTGCACTGAGTCCGCAACCACAGATCGAGATGAGCGACGAACTCGTTCGTACTCGCGCTGGCGATCTCATCGCACTCCTTCCGCGTGGATGGGTATTTCTTGACACAAAGGGCGAAGCTTCGGCCGACATTGTATCAGTTGCGGTTAACCCTGAGTACACGTTGTCAATGGTGGTCAGCTCGATCACACACGGCGAGTCGACGCGTGAGATGACCGATGGCGAGGGCATGCTTGGCTTGGCTCGCGTTGCCTATCAGAAGCATGTCCGTAAGTCGGCGGGTGCCGTGAAGCTCATCGGCACATACCGCACAGCGGAGCTCGGACCACGTCGGTTCGGACTCTACGACGTCTCGATGGCATCTGGTGGACTGCGTACACGAGCAGCCGTGTGCACATCGACGCTTGGCAATCACTACGAAATCGCACTCGTTCCTCTTACGGTCAGCGGTAAGGACGTACCAGACAACGCCACCCAAGAAGCAACGTTCCGCTCGATCCTCGCCACTGTTCAATACTGATTCGCATGCAGCTTTCCGACGATACACGTGCCGTGATCGAGTTTCTCGAAGCATCCATCGAGGGTGGCCTTCGCAAAGGCAACGACGTCGGCACGATCCTCGAGCTCGGTGCCTCGCTTGGCGAAGCTGATCTGTTCAACCAGATCTCACGCACAGGTACCGCCACCTGGAAGGTCTACTCTACGCTCCGTCGCGTAAAGCCTGGTGACGAAGGATATCGTCAACTCGAAGAAGAGTTTGCGCTGCAAATGAATGCCCTCCGCGAGCAAATCGCCACGTTAGTAAACCATGCAGACGACGACACACTCCGTCGGTTCGACGAAGTCTACTTCGGCATGACGCAAGGTGTGATTCGCAACATCGTTGACCTCGCACACGATCTCGCGAAGATCAAGGCTCTGCAGCGCGACGCGGAGTAGCGAACAATTGTCGTGCGCGTTTGAGTGCACGCTCATGACGCTTGCGAATGCACTCTGGCTTGAGTTCCCACTCACGAGCAATCTCCTCAAACGGCATACCCTCGAGGTAATGTCTGCGCAAGAGCGCTGCGTCCTGCTCTGGCAGAGCAGACAGCACCGTTGACGCATCAACCACATCCTCATGCACCGGCGTCACAACAAGTGGTGATGATGTGCGCTCATAGGGCATCCAGCCATACTCCTCATCACGATCAGGATGCACCATCGATCGTGTGCGCGCCACAGATCGTGCGAGTGCGCGCGTTGCAACAGTTGTTACGTACGCTTGCGCATTGTTCGGAGCTTCACGCAACACGCTCATCTCATACGTCACCGTCACCGCGTGTTGGATGGCTTCATCCACATCATCTGAACTTGCTGCCGAATACCGACGAGACAGAAATCGATAGAGCTCTGCACGATTCACCTGCATGACGAACCTCCCTCTTGATTGTGCTGCTGCATAGGTTGCGTGCACAACATGACGTATGTCCCATGCGAACAAAACGCGGCATTCGCGCATCGACTACATGCGTATGCCAACGGAGGAAATTGACGTAGTTTCGCCCATGGAACAGAACGAGCTTCGCATCCCCGATATGTTTACGTTTTTGCCTCCCGATCGCGTCCACCGTATGGACATGCCTGCAGGCACGTTTGTGTTTCGCGAGAACGAAGGCTGCGGTCGAATTGGCTTTATCGTATCTGGTTCGATCCGTGTATTCAAGGAGCATGATTCCGGCAAGTCCATTACGCTCTACCGCATCGGACCCGGCGACACATGCATTCTGTCGATGTCGTGCGCATTGTCGAATCCAATTCACCAGGCAAGCGCCATCGTTGAAGAGGATGCAACGGTCTTGACGATATCGACGGAGGATTTTCGTGGTCTCATGGACTCGTCAAACGAAGCCCGTGATTACGTCTTCAGCATGTTCGCAACACGTCTAACGGATGTGATGATTCTCCTCGAAGAGATCGTGTTCCGTCGCATGGACGAGCGGCTTGCAGGCATTCTCATCGATCATGCGGCCAGACACCACACGTTGACTATCAACGCTACACATGAAAAACTTGCCGAAGAGGCAGGCACAGCGCGCGAAGTCGTTACTCGCATCCTGCGAGATTTCGCGGCAAGGGGCTGGGTAGAGCTCCAACGTGGATCGATTACGATCACCGATCGCAAGGGACTTCTATCACGCACCTAGCGGCATTGTGCGAAAGTCACCAACGGGATCTCTTCAGATGCCGTAGGTTCGCATACTTCTCAATGAATCAATCTCGAAAGACGTGATATGTTTTTCAAGCAGATCTACGAACCAGGCCTTGCGCATGCATCCTACATGGTGGGCTGCCAAAAGACAGGTGAGTGTGTTGTGATCGACGCGAAGCGCGACATCGACACCTACATCGAGATTGCCCGTCAGGAACGACTGCGCATCACGCACCTTGCCGAAACACACATCCACGCCGACTTCCTCAGCGGCACACGCGAGCTTGCTGAGGTGACGGGCGCAATGATGTTCCTCTCCGACGAGGGCGGCGCCGATTGGCAGTACGAGTTCGATCACGTTGGACTCAAGGACGGCGAGACGTTCATGGTTGGCAACATCAAGTTCGAGACGATGCACACGCCGGGTCACACCCCAGAGCACATCTCCTTCTTGGTCACCGATACACCAGCAGCAGCTGATGTGCCGATCATGATCTTTACGGGTGACTTCGTATTTGTTGGTGATGTGGGACGTCCAGACCTGCTCGAAAAGGCTGCTGGCCTTACGGGCACGATGGAGATTGGTGCACGTCAGATGTGGAAGTCGCTTGCGCGCTTCAAGTCGCTGCCCGATCATATTCAGGTTCACCCTGCGCATGGCGCTGGCTCGGCCTGCGGCAAGGCACTGGGCGCAATCCCATCATCGACCGTTGGCTACGAGAAGCTTGTTAACTGGGCTCTGCGTCACACATCCGAAGATGCGTTCGTTGCTGAGTTGTTATCGGGTCAGCCCGAGCCCCCTCGCTATTTCGCCATGATGAAGAAGCTCAACAAGGTCGAGCGGTCACTCCTCACGAGCGTGCCGTCGCCGAAGCGACTCACACTTGGTGAACTGCGCGACGTGCTCACGTCACATCGACACGTTATCGACACGCGCTCGAAGGTATCGTTTGCGGGTGGACACATTCCGGGGACGATCAACATTCAGAACAACAAGGCACTTTCAACGTGGGCTGGCTGGGTATTGAACTACGATGAACCATTCGCGTTGATCACGAGCGAGGAAGACCTCGACGATGTGATGCGCAAACTCATTCGCATCGGACTCGATGGCGTTGTAGGCTACTATCCAAATGTCACTGACTGGCAAGAAGCAGGCAATGAGCTCGCAGAGGTTCCGCAGATTCACATCGACGATCTCGTGGCGCATCACGTCGATGGATCGCTGCGCGTAGTAGATGTACGGGCAACAAGCGAGTACGAAGCCGGACATATTCCTGGCGCAATGCATCTGCATGCAGGGTATCTGCAAGGCCGCACGAACGAAGTCCCACGCGACACACCAGTCGTGATATCATGTCAAGCAGGCGATCGCTCAAGCATTGCCATCAGTATCCTTCAGCGCGAAGGATTTACCAACGTCGTCAACTTCCCACAAGGGTTCGCAGGATGGAAGGCATCAGGCGCACCAGTATCAATGGACAAATCAGCATGAATTTCACGACGATCTCATCGACAGAACTCAAGCAACGCATTGAAGCAGGCGACGATCTGATTCTTCTTGATGTGCGTCAGCCAGAAGAACATGCCGAGCAGCACATCCCAAGCTCAATCCTCATACCACTCGGCGAACTTCCTGCGCGCTTGGACGAACTCGAGCAGTACCGCGACCGCGAACTCATCGTGTACTGTCGCTCAGGCAATCGCAGTGGACAAGCGTGCATGTTCCTTGGCATGCAAGGATTCACCAACCCCGTGAATCTCGAAGGGGGCATGCTGCAATGGTAACGGGTTCATTCGACGAGCTCCTTGCATCGACGTCGCAGCCCATCCTCGTCGACTTCTGGGCTGAGTGGTGTGGGCCGTGTCATGCCGTAGCACCAACGATCGAACAGATTGCTCGCGACTACAAGGGTCGCGCCCTGGTCATCAAGGTCAACGTCGACAACAAACCGCAGCTTGCAGCGCGCTTTAGTGTTCAAAGCATACCAACACTCATGATCTTCCAGAATGGTCAGCCAATCTGGCGTCAGGCTGGCGTGCAGCCATACGGCGCGATCGCTGCCGAACTTGACCGTGCAACAGTGGTGACAGCGTGACGATCATCATGCTCGCAATCGCGCTTGCGATTGGTGTTTCGCTCGGACTCTTGGGTGCGGGCGGAGCAATTGTAGCTGTGCCTGCCTTTGTGTACATCGGCGGTGTTCCATCACACCTTGCCGACGGCTACGCACTCTTCGTCGTCGCAGTCTCTTCGGCGGTTGCGGTTGCCATGCAGTGGCGTGAGCGAATGATCGAGTGGCGCACTATCGCTTGGTTTGGACCATCGACAATTCTCTCGTTGATCGCCGTGCGCGGCTTTCTTGATGACTTCGTGCCGCAGCGCGTGCAGATGATCTTCTTCGGACTCATCTTGCTCGTTGCTGCCATCGCCATGTTGCGTAAGCGCAAGGCTTCAAGCACTAACGCAGGTACATTGCAGCCCATTCGACTAAGCGCATTCGGCATCGTGATTGGCGCGATAGGGGGCCTACTCGGCGTCGGCGGAGGGTTTCTTATGACGCCAGCGCTTGCGTTGTGGGCAAAGCTCGACATGAAGCGTGCCGTCGCGTCATCATTGGTCTTGATAAGCGTAAACTCATTCACCGGCGTCGCGGTAGACATGGCAAGTGGCATGAGCTACGACTGGTCGTACGTACTGACGTTTACTGCTCTCACAACGGCAGGCATCATCACCGGCACATTCCTATCGCGTCGCATCGACAGCACAGTGTTGCGCGCAAGTTTTGGCTGGGTTGTGTTATCGATCGGACTTGTCGTCCTCGGTATCGAGCTCTTCACGTAACCGAACGAGCCGTCTCACTCGCGATTGTTCTTCTTGCGGAACACGAAGCTAATCGGCACGCCTTCAAGATCGTGCAGCTTACGGAGCTGACGTTCAATGAAGCGCTTGTAGGCTTCTGGGAGTAGTTCAGGGAAGTTCAAGAAGAACGCAAACAACGGTGGTTCGGTCTTCACCTGCGTCACATAGTTGATGCGGAGGTCACGCGCCTTCACACTTGGCGGCGGTGTACGTTCGAGCATCGCGATCAACTCTTCGTTGAGTTCGTGCGTTGGGATACGTACGCAGCGATGTTCTTGGATCTTCTTCGCCATCTCGATCAGCTTTGTGATACGCTGCTTCGTAAGCGCAGAGATCGTAACGATCGGCACATAGTCGAGGGTTGGAAGGTCTTCGTGAATCTTCTGAATGAACGCATCAGCTGTCTTCGTGTCCTTTTCGACGAGGTCCCACTTGTTCAGTGCGATGATGATTCCCTTACGGGCTTCAACGACTTCTGCAATCACGCGCTTGTCTTGCGCTTCCAGACCCTGCACGGCGTCGACGATCACGATTGCCACGTCGCAACGATCAATTGCGCGTGACGTGCGCATCGTGCTGAAGAGTTCGATGCTCTCCTTGATTTGGCTTCGGCGACGCAGACCCGCCGTGTCGATCAGAACGATTTGTTCGCCGTAGTAGGTCAGCACGCTATCGATAGCATCACGTGTAGTTCCCGCAATCGGCGTCACCACCATGCGGTCCTTGCCGAGCAGCGCATTTGTCAGCGAGCTCTTCCCCACGTTCGGACGTCCAACGATGGCAATCTTCAGACGGGAGTCTTCCATCTGTTCATCATCACGCAGATGCGACACAACCACGTCGAGGAAGTCACCAGTGCTGCGGCCATTCAGTGCTGAGATCGCGAACGGATCGCCCAGTCCCAGCGCATAGAACTCCGACGCATTCAAGTCGCCCGATGCATTATCGCACTTATTCACGACCAGCACGACCGGCTTCTTCGAGCTTCGAAGCATACCACCGATCTCGCTATCGATCGGCGTCAAACCATCGCGTCCATCAACAACGAAGAGGATTACATCGGCTTCATCGATGGCAAGCATTGCTTGCTCGCGAATCGCGCTTTCGAACACATCATCGCTATCGGGCACGATACCGCCCGTGTCGACAAGTTGAAACACGATGCCTGCCCACTCACCCTTCGCATAGAGACGATCACGCGTAACGCCCGGCACGCCTTCTACGATGGCATGACGTTCTTCAATGATGCGATTGAACAGTGTGGACTTGCCGACGTTTGGTCGGCCAACGATTGCTACGAGACCCATAGCACAAAGGTACGGCTATTTATGGCCACGGCATGGCCACATCACACCGATGCAGTCAGCTCGCGAATAATCGTATCGACACTTACGCCTTCGGCTTCAGCGCTGAAGTTGGTAACGAGGCGGTGGCGCAGCACGCTTAGTGCGACGGCATGGACGTCTTCGATGCTTGGCGTGAAGCGGCCTTGAAGGGCGGCGCGACTCTTCGCACCGAGCACCAAGTACTGCGACGCACGAGGTCCGGCACCATAGCTGACGAAGTCCTTCACAACCTTCATGGTGGACGTGGCTGGACGTGTTGCACGCACAAGTGATACGGCGTGCTCAACGACATTATCAGCCACCGGTATACGACGCACGAGTTCTTGGAAAGCAAGAATGTCGGCAGCGTTCATCACCTTGTTTATCGAGGCAGCGGCGCTCGACGTTGTCGACTTCACAACCTGCACTTCTTCGTCGTGCGATGGATAGTCAAGCAACAGATTGAACATGAATCGATCGAGCTGTGCTTCAGGCAATGGGTATGTACCCTCTTGCTCGATTGGGTTCTGCGTTGCGAGCACAAAGAATGGCGCTTCCAGACGATACGTTGTACCGGAGGCCGTCACGGAGTGCTCTTGCATGGCCTCGAGCAGTGCGGCCTGCGTCTTCGGCGGTGTACGGTTGATCTCGTCGGCGAGGACGATGTTGGCGAAGATCGGACCCTTGATGAACCGGAAGGACTTTTGTCCGGTAGACATGTTTTCTTCGATCACCTCAGTACCCGTAATGTCGCCAGGCATCAGGTCGGGCGTGAACTGCACACGTGAGAACGTCAGGTCCATCGAATCAGCGACCGTGCGAATCAGCAACGTCTTGGCCAAGCCCGGCACACCAACCAGCAGACAGTGTCCGCGGGCGAAGAGTGCAATCAGGAGTTGTTCAACGACATCTGTTTGTCCAACGATCACCTTGCCGATTTCGGACGTTGCGGTGGCAATGCGATTGGAGAGGTCTTCGACGCGTGCTGTATCAGTCATGTCAACTTCGGATGCTTAGGTGTGTGATTGCAAACCTGCGTAGGTCTGCGTGATTCCAGCTATCAGTCGATCTACGTCTGCTTCTGTTGTATATCGACCAAAGGAAAACCGAGCTGCGTTACCTGCAGCAGCTTCGCTGAAGCCCATTGCGAGCAGAGCTGCCGACGGCGAGGTTGACGCGCCATGGCATGCGCTACCGCGGCTGCAACATACGTCAGGGATGCCCGCAAGTACGTCGCCCACGCGGACAGAATGAAACACAACGTTGGTGATGTTGTAGCCACGTGGCGCACCATCGCCGCAAATCTCAATGCCATCAAGGTTGCGTAGCGCTGCTTCGAAGCGTTCACGCAGGGCACGAATACGTGGCGCGTCGGCGTCGAGATCAGCGCATGCGATCTCCGACGCTGCACCGAGTCCGACGATGCCTGTGACATTCATCGTGCCACTGCGCATCCCACGCTCTTGTCCGCCCCCTACCACCATTGGCTCGAGTGTTACCGCGTGCTCACCACGTCCGCGCACGTAGAGTGCGCCAACGCCCTTCGGACCATAGATCTTATGTGCGCTCCACGGCATGAGGTCGATGCCGAGTGCATCAACATTCACGGCCATCTTACCATACGCCTGTGTTGCGTCTGACATCATCAATGCACCGGATGCATGAGCAATTGCGGCAATCGCTGCGGTGTCTTGTACAACACCAGTCTCATTGTTCACCATCATCACCGACACCAGCAACGTGTCTGGCGTGCAGAGGCGTGCAAGCTCCTGCATGTCCACGCGACCCTGATGATCAACCGAAACCCACTGCACATCGTAGCCCAGGTTGGCGCATCGCGCAACCGCGTCGCGCACCGCAGAATGTTCCGACTTCACCGAGATGATACGCTTGCGCGCGTTCGGACGATGCAACTGCGCTGCAGTGGCAACACCTTGGATTGCAAGATTGATCGACTCCGTTGCACCCGACGTGAAGATGATCTCATCGGGGGTGGCTCCAATAGGAGCGGCACACTTCTTCCGTGCCGTTGCCACCATCGCATTAGCCATCATCCCACCAAGGTGGGCGCTGGACGCGTTGTAGTACACATCCGTGAGGGTGGGAGTAATCGCCTCGACAACGCGAGGATCAACCGGGGTCGTAGCGGCATAGTCGGCGTAGATCAACTGCATAGCCACGAAAATACGAGCCCACGGTACACCAGACGCTATGTGTTTTACCGTCTCGCTGCTGTCGCCCGCGACCACCTAGATAGGGTCGCGGGCCACCACAACGGATGCGCTTCGTGTACTTACATCAAACCTGCTCGTCGCAGGGGCGTCATACCCATGATGCAAGCATCCATATCGAACGCATAACGTCGCACTATACATGAACGTGTATACGGCGCACCCGCCGGGCGGATGCCATCATCGCTCGCAGTTTATCGATTCAAGGCAGTGCTATACGTCTTGAATTTGCTAGTTTTTCGACACGCTGTTTTACCACCAGACGCACCATGAAAGAACTCAACCATCTTCAGGCATGCATCGCGAGCGCTGCGGAAGTATGTGGCTCTAAATGGATGATTGCATGGCTTCGCAATCGCTTCACGCGAAGTGAGATTGGCACCGACATTGAATCACTTCATATACCGGAGTTCTTCGATGGGATGTCGATAGCTGCGACACGCAAAGCCGCGCTTCGCTGTTGCGATGACATCGAACGCGATATGCTGACATCAAGCGCCACATCGCGGACTATCGCACCACGCTTACGCAATGCGCTGGAAGTCAATCGACGACTGTTTGCCGCAGACATACTTGGGCGCACAGGTGCATCCCAGAGTGCCATGCGGCATCTTCGATATGTTCAACATGCTGCGACGTATCCAAGTCAGTTATTGCTGCAGATGCATGCTACTACAACAGCAATGCTAGAAAATTCCTACGCGGGCAATCTCGGGGAGACACAACGACTAGCATCTTCACTTACGGAACTGCAGGAAGTAGCATCGCTCTACCACCGAATCCACACAACAACGTGCACGCTTCGTGCAATCGCTACACGTCGTACTTCGCGGATTCCACATGACACCTTCGAGACAACGATGCATGCAGCATCAGAGATCGTTGCGCAACGGGCTTCATCGTATCCTGACGTCGTCGTTGTCGAAGTTGCATTTCTCGCATCGCTGTACTGTCAATTCACGGGAAATTTTCAGCACGGTCTTCGATGGATGCGAGCTCAGGAACGCGCATATCAACGATTAGGCATCTGGAATGCATCGACGATACGTGAGAACTTCATCCTTCGCATGACGGTCGAAGTCCAGCTACATGACTACAGAGCTGCGATAGCAACAGCAAACCGTTTGCTTAAGCTCGAACCGCCAGGTTCATCGTCATGGTATAATCTTGTAAATCAGTTGACCGGATTACTGATTCGCAGCAAGGGCTATGACGAGGCAATCAAGCTTCTCAAGAAGGGCTTTGAGCACCAGAACTTTCGTAGACTCGATCCAGCGCTGCGACGGAGGTTGCTATACGCATCTGGCTATCTCGCCGTATTCACCAACTCTGCATCGTTATGGTCGACGTACGAACGTCGCAGACGCATGGAGCGCGACACGTCGCTTAAGACAATGCACCATCGTGTGATTGATGTGCTTAGGATGTTGCAGCGACGTGATCCCGACGTTATCGAGGCAACGGAATACTTGGCATCACAGCTGAGTCGCTTCGCGCCCAATGCACGTCCCGTCGGAGTACAACAACTCATCACGATCGTGCGTGCAGCGCATGCATCGCGTGTGCCGCGCAGATCTCCTGCAAAGACTTCAACAACTGGGGAGCACTTCGACGAGATTGTTCCTTGGTCGTTGGTGGTGGAGTTCGCGACATCATGCACGGCGCCGAATGTTTCTACCCCGCGAGCAACGCGTAGCCGACGAGCGTCAACAAGGCGGCAAGCATCGGCCACATCGTGAGCAGTGCAAGACGTACTGGGTTGATGTTTGTGAGTGCCGCAGTGAACACGGTAACTGCTGCAACGGGCGACATGCTCCGTCCGATGCCGGATGCGATGCCAACAACTGCTGCCATGCGCAAGGCATAGTCGAGCGGCATCGATGCGGCAAGACTCGGAAGCACACCTTTGGCGAACATCAGCGTTGGTGCTGTACCAGACCCGCTGATCACCGCGAGCGAGGCACTTCCGAGTGGACTCCCTATCGTAGCTACGATGGGATTCGAGACGAGCGCAGCAGAGATTGCTTCAACAAGTCCCACAGCTGTGAGGCCCTCAATCACACAGTCCGCAGCGATAATCAACGAGATCACGGTTGCAAACGCATAGCCCATTCCGTCGAAGAACGTCCGCGTGAGTGTCGACAGGTGCTCGCCGATGGTATCACGCGAGGCAATTGATACGAGCATGACGAGCAATGTGCACGCAATCATCACGGAGGACACGTGAATGTGATGCGATGTGATCCACGGTGGAAGCAGTCCGAGCTGTGGCTGCACTGCAAGAAGCGTGATCACAGGGATTGGTGGCAAGAGTCCACGCAGGATGCTACGGCGCGTGAGTGGCTCGAGTTCAGACACATCTTCATGATGTGTCGAGGTTCGGTACGCCGAGCGCGTTACAACCATCACGGTGATCACTGCTGTTGCAACAAGCAACGACATCACGTTTGGCGTAGCGATCGCCGCAACAACATCACCTGGCGTGAGCGCACTGCCAGCCCCTTGATTGAGTCCGGCCATGAGGTTGATGATCTCGGACTCACCAGGATTGAACAAGTCTCCACCAGCACTGGTGCCGACAACGACCGTGCCTGCGGCAGCCACGGGCGAAAACCCTGCGGCAATCAGCAGTGGAATGAGGATGGGTCCGACGGCCGCAGCAGCGGCGGTCTGACTCGTAATAGCCATGTTGGCGACGTAGCCGATGATGCATCCACCAGGAACAAGCACCCATCGATAGCGTCGTATCGCATGTAACGGACGTGCAAGCAAGCGAACCATGTCGGCGTCGCAGCCGGTGGCCTTTAACACATACGCAAATCCCATCGCGGAACAGATGGGACCGATAACATCGGCCTTCCCGAGCGACTTCTGAAATGCATCAAGCACAACACCTGGTGTGCCAGCAAGTGATGCAATCAGCACACCCGCGAGGATCAACACCAATCGCACGTCGATGCCCCGTCGGATAAGCTCAATGGCTCCGACGAGAATCACGAGTGCGATGGCGATCTGCACACTCATGCGTAGCCTTCAGGCGTCCAGGTCTCGATTGTCTCAACCATTCCATCTAGTGCTGGACGGATCACATCCTCACGTCCAGCTAATCCAACAACCCATGCATCACGTGTGAAGTATGTGCGCTGTGCCTCGCGCACATCATCGGGTGTGAGCTGCTGGAGTCGCTCGACATAGCTGTTGTAGAACGACATAGGAACTTGATGGTGAATCATGCTCCAGACCAAGCCAGCGGTTTGCTGTGGCGTTTCGTTCGATCGTGCGAACGAGCCCAGCAGATGCTGCTGCGCATTCGAGAACTCTTCATCATCAATCCGCTGCGTTCCGATGCGATCGATTTCATTGGCGATCACCTGCATCGTGTCGAGCGTGAATTCATTGCCAACACTCGTTACGACGCCAACCGTACTTCCGTGTGGACGCACATCGCCGAACGCATAGGCGCCATATGTGTAGCCCTTCTCTTCACGCAGAATCGTGAACAAGCGCGCCAACGTGTATCCACCAAGCACGCCTGTGCAGAGCTGCACAGCTGCGTAGTCATCAGCCGCAAACGTTGTTGATGGCAACGCAATGCGAAACGCTGTCTGCACAGCATCTGGACGAAGGGCAATCACGCCACTGCGCTTGCGCATTGTTGCACGATCAATACGATGATAGTCGGTGTGGTTTGGCAATCCACCGAGCACACTGTTCAGCTTCGCACGCGCCACATCAGGCGCAATGGGTCCAGCCACAATGATGTGTCGCGGAGCGTGCAGCATGCGATCGTGGACCGCTACGAGGTGCTCACGTGTGAGCGTACGCAGCGTCGATGGTGTGCCGTGGCGAGGTCGCGCATAGGGGTGTCCGTCGTAGGCACGGATCGCGCATGCACGCGCAGCCAGCCACTCCACATCCACGAGATCCACCATCATGTCGGCAATCATCCGACGTCGAAGCGTGTCGAGTTCGGTGGGATCAAAGCGCGGCTGCGTAAGCGCCTCCGCTGTAAGATCCACGAGATCATCAAACCATTCGCTGAGTCCGGACGCTTGCAAACTGCAAGCGTCGGTATCACCCACTGAGCGGAGATTACACCCACGCCGCTCGACCTCTTCGGCGAACTGCGCTGCGTCAAGACGCGTCGTGCCGCGATTGAGCATCTGAGCCGATACAGAGGTTTCGCCAGGGGTAGTGTCGTGAATCGACCCCGTCGATAGCGCAACGGTGACCGTTACCAGATCTTCCGTGGGATCGAAGATGCAGTGAATCGGCGTTCCATTGTCGAGCTGATCATGATGAATTGTCGGCAGCGAGAACTTCAAGGGCTCTGTCGAGAGAGGGGGCATGGTGTGCATTTGGTAAATTTACCGCAATGAAGAACTCAATCGCAGTAATTACCGGCGCATCCTCAGGAATTGGTCTTGCCTGCGCCGACGTCTTCGCTCAATCTGGGGCGAATCTTGTTCTCTGGGCTCGCCGTGCTGACCGCCTCGCGGAGATTGCAGAGCGCCTTCGGACTGCGCATGGCATTCAGGTAACCACGCAGGTAGTTGACGTGCGCGACCGCGACGCGGTTGCTGCCGCCGTTGCGGCATTGCCAGCCGAAGCACAAGCGCCAGACGTGCTGATCAATAATGCTGGGCTCTCCCGCGGACTCGAGCCTCTCCACGAGGGTCTGCACAGCGACTGGGAAGAGATGATCGACACCAACATCAAGGGATTGCTCTACGTTACACGTCAGTTCCTGCCATCGATGGTCGCGCGTGGCCGCGGCACAGTGATCAACATTGCATCGATTGCTGGACGTCAGGCATATCGCGGTGGCAACGTCTACTCTGCAACAAAGGCGGCAGTGAAAATGCTGTCGGACTCCCTGCAGATCGATGTGAATGGCACGGGCGTTCGTGTGTGCAATATCGATCCGGGATTGGTTGAGACAGAGTTTAGCGACGTCCGCTTTCACGGCGACACGCAACGTGCTGCCACGGTGTACAAGGGTTATCGGCCACTCAGCGGACATGACATCGCGGAATGCGCACTCTTCGCGGCATCTCGTCCACAGCACGTATCGATTCAGGACATTCTTATCACACCAACTGCACAAGCGACCACGACCCTTGTTCACAAGGAGTTGTGACCATGCCAACAGTTCAGTTTCTCATCGACGGTACAGTACAGGGCGTTGGATTTCGGCGCTTCGCCTTGCATCACGCACACCGACTCAATCTTCGGGGATTTGCAACAAATCTGGAGGATGGAACGGTAGAATGCGTCGCGCAAGGAGACGTCGAGGGTCTGACGGAGCTCGAAACGTTGCTACGTCTCGGACCCCAGCACGCAACTGTTACGTCGGTAACATGCAACGATCTTGACGATCCGCGGCGCTACACAACGTTTCGGATCCTGTAATTCTCGACCGATAGCACATTATCTCAGGAAGCATCTCGTATGATCATCGATGCAACGTCAGTCATTTGTATCACCGGCGCATCGTCGGGTCTGGGCGCAGCCTGCGCCGTGCAGTACGCACAGCGTGGTGCAACGGTTGTTCTAATTGCACGTCGTGCCGACCGACTCCAACGCGTTGCCAAGGACGTTGAAGCAGCAGGCGGCAAGGCGCATGTGATTGTTGCCGATGTATCGCGCGAGGACGAGTGCGAACGTGCAATTGGCGAAACGATCTCCACATTCGGCGGAATCGACGTCCTCCTCGCTAATGCTGGTCGTGGTAATATGGCTTCCGTCGAAGACACACCTACATCACAATGGCGCGACATCTTCGCGCTCAATGTTGACGGCGTGTTCTGGTGTACACGTGCAGCACTCCCATCGATGCGCAAGCGCGGACGTGGACACATCGTGGCGATCTCGAGTGTGGCCGGACGCTATGGTCACCCATTCAATGCAGCATACGTGGCAGCCAAGCACGCAGTGGTTGGTTTCATCGCCGCACTTCGAACAGAACTCGTCGGTAGCGGCATCAATGCAACATGTGTGTGTCCTGCTGGCATTCTCACGGAGTGGGCAGATGTCACCGAGGGCGGCGCAATCGGTCCATTGTATGGTGCAGCGATTCCAAAGAGTCGTCGCATTGCGCAAGAACTTGACATCGAGCTCGCTCCCCTCTCACGCATGATGACGGCCGACGAATGCGCGACGATCATCATCAGCGCCGTCGACCAAGGTCGAAGCGACGATGTGTTCACGCATGCGGACACGAAGCCGATCGCCATTCAGGCAGTAGAAGATCGAAATGTACAGGAAGATCGCTTCGAAGCGCTCTGGCGCGCTATGTCAGATGCCTATCACGAGCAACGCGGATAATCTCGCACGTGCGCTACCTCCTCACCATCCTCTGTCTGCTCTGCTCGCTACCGGCCGTAGCGCAGCAACAACGCGTTGCACTTGTGCTTACGGGTGGTGGTGCGCGGGGCATTGCGCAGATCGGCGTACTCCGCGTGCTTGAACGCAATGGGATTACGCCAGATGTTGTGGTTGGGTCATCGTTCGGTGCAATTGTTGGTGGACTCTACGCTGCGGGATATTCGGTTGACTCCATCGCCAGTATCATGCGCTCCATCGACTGGAACGATGTAACGTCGATCGGTGCAGACACACGACGCGAGTTTCTCTTCTACGGACAGAAGCAGGAAAACGATCGGAGTTTGCTCACACTTCGCTTTCGCAACTTTTCGTTTATCACACCCACAGCGCTGGGCGGAAGCGCACGCTTCACGTCAACGCTTCAACGCGTACTCTGGGAAAGTCCATACAACACGGTCACCACGTTTGATAGCCTCCGCGTGCGCTACCGTGCTGTTGCAACCAACCTCGCAACCGGACGTCCAGTTGCACTCGCGGAAGGCAATCTTGCAACGGCGATGCGAGCAAGTGCAACATTCCCGTTACGCTACGCGCCCGTTGCATGGAACGGCGACACCATCCTTGTTGATGGCGGACTCGTTGCAAACATCCCAATTGAGTCTGCACAGGCCTTTGCACCAACAGCGATCATCGTCGTCAACACCACCAGTGATCTTGCGCCAACAGCCGAACTCACAACGCCATGGGCGATTGCCGATCAGGCGCTCACTGCATCAATGAAGCAGCGCGATTCCGCGCTACTCGCGCAAGCATCGGTCGTTGTTACGCCAAGGCTAACCGGCGTTGGCACCTTCGACTTCGCAAACATCGATCAATTGATCGCGCTCGGCGAGCAGGCAGCTGAGCGGATGCTTCCATCGCTACTCAGGTTTACACCGCAGCGAGGAACACCAGAAGAGCCAGATGTTCTGCCGCGTATGATTCGTGTCATCGAGCAGCGTGGAACGAACAGTCTCGACACTCTCACCGCAGTGAGAGCATGCTTGGATGATTTGGTTGGCCGTGACTGGACCGAGGCATCGGCGCGATATCACGTGCCGCGTATAACATCGGCATTGCACGACGAGGGTTATACGTTTGCTTCTCTACGCGACCTGGCGTTCGACACTACAACGCAGACACTGCGCATGACGATTGATGATGGACGCATCAACCGTATTGGTGTGTCCAATCGCGATCAACTCCGTCAGTCGGACGTGCTTCGTGAAGTAGCGGTGTCAACAGGCGAGACCAACACAGCTAACATGCTGCAGCGCACGCTCGAGAACATCTACGCGTCGGACATCATCGCTGACGCGGAGATTCGTGTGGGACGCGACACAATTGGGACGCGGATTGACATTGCAGGACGGGATGCGGGTAATCAGCTCTTACGCATTGGTGCTCGTATTGACAACGAGCGATACACCCAAGGAAGCATCGACGTTGTCCACGAGAATCTCTTCACTACCGGTATTCGCGTTGTCTTCCGTGGCGCACTGAGCGAACGCATCGGAATCGCATCGGCGTCATTAGAGCTACCGCGTATTCGTGGAACGCTATGGACAGCATCGATTCGAGGATACACGAGTTTCCGCGACGTGTGGATCTACCAAAACAAGCCCGGGCGTCCAGTAACCTCGCCCGTTCAACAGCGCGTTGGTGAGTTTTCTGAAGAGCGCTCTGGTGTGCGCGCCTCTGCCGGACGTCAGTTGGAGCGCAACGGTGTGATTTTGGGAGAGTTCCGCTACGAGCAGCAGCGCTATCGCGACCTCAACAGCAGCACTGCACCATCGTTTCAGCCCCTTGCCACGATTCGCGGTGTAGCGCGATGGGACGATCGTGATGCGCTTGTCTTCCCAACGCGCGGACGTCAGATCGACCTCACGTTTGAGTCTTCGATTCTGAGTCTATCGAACAGTTTGTCATTCACAAAGTTCACCGCATCAGCAAGCACATCCGTGCAGGTGGGTGATGTTGTTATCACGCCGAGTGGACTTATCGGTGCGGCCGATCTTACACTTCCATCGCCTGAGTTATTCAGTCTGGGTGGTGAAGATTTGTTCTATGGATGGCGTGAAGATCAAGAGCGCGGACGTCAGATTGCGGTGGCAAATGTTGAGGCTCGGTGGAAGATGCCATTCCGGGTGTTCTTCGATACCTACGTGGCGCTTCGGTATGACCTCGGTGCCGTGTGGGAACGTCCAGAGAAGATCCGCATTGCTGATATGAACCACGGACTCGGACTTCGCATCGGGCTCGACACGCCCGTTGGTCCTGCCCAGTTCTCCGTCGGACGGTCGTTCTACTTCATCAGCAACCCCGACGCCGTAGCGTGGGGACCGGTCCTCTTCTACTTCTCCATCGGCGCTCGGTTGTAATTTGCCGTATGGGCATCTTCAATCGCATCAAGAACATCGTTGCAAGCGAGCTTTCTTCGCGTAGCTCGACGAGTCCGTCGATCGAAGACATTCTGTCAAGTGACGATGATGAGCTCCGACGAATCATCGACGAGCTCACACGAGATCAAGAAGGTCCAACTCGTCAAGCACCGCCACCTCCAACGAGCGTGCCTGCCAACATTCTTGCAGCTCACACCGTGCTGAACGTACCCGTTGGTGCTTCACACGATCACATCAAGAAGGCCTATCGTACGTCAATTGCCGCGTGGCACCCCGATCGCTTTGTCAATGCCAGTGCTGAAGAGCACGCAGCTGCAAACGCACGGGCGCGTGACATTACGTCGGCCTACCAAACATTGAAGTCGTATTACGGAATCGCCTAAGGAACAGCTCATGGCACAAACAATCTTCGAGCGAATCATTCAGCGCGAGATCCCCGCCACGATCGAGTATGAAGACGACGAGATCATTGCGATTCGTGATATCGCGCCCAGTGCGCAGGTACATGTACTCATCATCCCCAAGCGCGTTATCGCAAGTGTCGACGCAGTGACGGGTCCAGACGCTGAGCTCATCGGCAAGGTCTTCATCGTAGCACGCGATCTCGCACGCAAGTTCGGCATCGATGCATCTGGCTATCGCGTGGTAACGAACACGAATGCCGATGCGGGCCAAACCGTGCCGCACATTCACTTCCATCTGCTCGGTGGCGAACCACTCGGGCGCATGAATAGTGGCACGGAGCGATCACACACAGCACCGAAGAGTGGCATCGTGCGCGATGCGGGACTCATCGTTGCTTGTGCGCTTGGACTCGCCATCACGTTCAATGCGATGAATCCTAAATCCATTCCGTGGATCAAGAAGGACTACGAGCGCATCACGCTCGACTCGTCGGAGATCAACAAGTACCTCGCACCCACTCCGCAGACGCCAACCACGGCACCGGCGCAAACTCTACCATCTGCTGAACAGACAGCTCCAGCTACCACGCAACCTGTGGGTCAGACGCCGCAGCCAGCACAGCAAGTGCAGCAGTCTACTCCAGAGCAGCCCAAGTTTGTTCCTGCACCAGGTATTGTTCGCGAAATCACCTACGCGCAATTCAAGGCCTTCCTTGCGGCAGGACCGTACTACTTGATCGATGCACGTGGCGCTGAGAAGTATGCGGAAGGTCACATCGCCAATGCGGTAAACTTTTACGGTGGCGAGGCCGAAGCACGCATTCCCGATATGTTGCAATCGGTTCCAAAGGATCGCGTGATCCTTATCTACTGCGACGGTGGCGAGTGCGAGCTTTCGCACCACGTCGCCGATGTTCTCAAACGATTTGCGTACGGTCCGATCTTCATCTACACAGGTGGATGGGCCGAATGGACCACGAAGAAGTAACCCATGTCAACCGTCTCACGTCAACTCCTCCGACAACTCGCAACACGCTTCGGCCTCATCGGTGAGTCGCCACTCATGGTGCAGGCGCTCTCGCGGCTGTTGCAGGTTGCACCAACAGATCTCTCCGTACTCATCACAGGAGAGACTGGCACCGGCAAGGAAGTATTCGCAAACGCCGTCCACGAGCTCAGCGGACGTAAGCGCTATCCCTTTGTGAGTGTCAACTGCGGCGCCATCCCAGAGACATTGCTCGAGAGTGAATTGTTCGGCGCTGAGAAAGGGGCATTCACTGGCTCGGTTGAACAACGCAAAGGGTTCTTTGAATCAGCGCATCGCGGCACCATCTTCCTCGACGAGATTGGCGAGATGCCCGTTGGTACACAGGTGAAGTTGCTGCGCATTCTCGAATCGGGCGAGTTTTCACGACTCGGTTCATCGGACGTGCACAAGGTTGATGTGCGGATTGTTGCAGCAACCAATCGCGACCTCGCATACGAAGTACGTCAAGGTCGCTTCCGTCAGGATCTGTTCTTCCGTCTCAACAGCGTCAACATTCACCTGCCACCGTTACGTCAACACATCGAAGACGTACCCGTGCTGGTTGAGCATTTCGCGCAACGTACCGCCGACAAGATTACCGTTGAGTATCACGGCATCGAGCCAGCTGCGTTGCAGCATCTTGCAACGCTCTCGTGGCCAGGCAACGTGCGCGAACTCCGCAACATCATCGAAACTGTAGTCACGCTTGAGCAAGGGGCTCGCATCACCCGCGAGATGCTTGATCGCTATCTGCCGCAACCCACTGAAGAATTCGATTCGCCGTTGACCACGGCACTTGTTCGCGTAAACGACACACCACGTTCGGCACCAACGATGGATGCCGACATGGCCATGCTCTATCGCACGCTGTTGCAACTCTCTGCTGACGTCGCCGAGATGAAGTCGGTACTGCGTCACCTTCTCAGCATGTCGGTCGACCTTCAGGAACCATCACCAACAGACATCCGTCCTGCGTCTGTTGCGCCCCCTACCGACGTGCCAGTTGACGATTTACAGCTTGCCAACTTGGAACGTCGAGCGATCGAAACAGCGCTACGCCGCACCCAAGGAAACCGTCGCGAGGCTGCAAAACTGCTCGGACTCAGCGAGCGTACGCTGTATCGCAAGATCGACGACTACGGGTTGCTGTAGATCCGCATCGTAACTTCGCAGATGTCCGCTCTCACACTCACGCTCGTTGCCGGCACGAGGCCGATCACGGTCGATGTATCGAAACCCATCGATATCTCGCTGCACATCACGCCTAACGAGCAAGTAAACGCATTCTTCCTGCCCCGCGCAACATTCGTTCCGTATCGCAATGGTTCGTTCGTTGCCAGCATCGAAGAGGGCGGACCCGTGCGCTGCGACATCATCACCTTTGCCCCGCATGGCAATGGAACGCACACAGAGTGCATCGGACATGTAGCTGGGCAACGTTATCGGTTACCACAGTGCATGACAGATCTCGTTGATGCAGCCCAGCTCGTCACCGTAGCGCTCACCGAGATTCATGGCGACCGCGTCGTCACACGCGAGGCGCTCGAGCAGGCCTGGTCCGACTCTGGATGCACGACGCTCGTGATCCGCACTACCCCCAACGACGACACCAAGCGACTCCGTCAATGGTCTGGCACGAACCCACCATACGTGCAGCCCGAAGCCATGCAGCTTATCGTTGACCGCGGCGTGCGCCATCTCATGATCGACCTCCCGTCGGTCGACCGAGAGGAGAGCGCCGGTCAACTCCCAGCGCATTGGACATTCTGGCAG
>JAURNF010000248.1 GCA_030830285.1 Candidatus Kapaibacterium sp. | reverse complement strand
GCACATCTCATCAATCGATGTTGGGTTGCAGAGTACGGCAGCATCAGCGACGATCTCGGGTAAGCAACTGGCTGTTGAGGTAACCACCGGAACGCCTGCTCGCATTGCTTCGACTGCAGGCAAACCAAAGCCCTCGAACAGACTCACAAACATGAGTGCGTCTGCCGCACCTACACAGGCCACGAGATCGGCTTGTGGCAGATGACCGGTGATGACAACGCGCGACCTATGTGTCATGGCATTGTACGCAGCTGTGATCTCAGCATCCCATCCATAGTTCGAGCCGGCGAGTACAAGTCGATGCGACGCACCATGCGTTTCGCAAAACAGATCAAATGCCGCGAGCATGCGGGCAATGTTCTTCCGGGCATGCTGCGCACCGACAATCACGAAGTACGGATCTCCTTGCGTTACGCGCTCTCGCACATCCCGTTGCACATCAACATCGAGAGGATGAAACGCATCGCTTGCACCGTTGTAGATGCGAGTAATCCGCTCAAGCGGAATATGATACCGGTCGTGAATATCATCACGACAGAAATCGGAGATCGTGATAACGTGTGCAGCAATAGATGCAAACTCTGGCATGAAGGTTCGATAGTACCATCGCACAAGACGTGGCATGAACCAATCGTTACGCTCGAAGTTGAGATCGTGAATGACAAGCGCCGTAGGGACGTTCGAGCCAATGCATAGAGCTGCGTCGGGTGCAAAGAGTGCATCAGGTTTGATCTTCGCCAGTGCGCGACGGAAACTCCATTCGAACCAGGTAATCCAGAGAAACGGATGACGTGCCTGTGGACGCAGAACAACGGGCGTTACGTTTGGTCCAAACACAAACCGTTTGTCGTAAGCTCGATCAAAGAACAGCACAAACTCAACGTCAGGATGCTTCTCAACTAATCGCTTCGTGATCTCGTAGGTATACCAGCCGAGACCCTCGAGCTTGTTCGAGAGCAGGAACCGAGCGTTGATAGCGATGCGCATTCGTGCTTACTTACCGCCGAAGGTGACCTTCATCGTCACTGGCTTGTCGTTGCGGAGCACGGTTACGTCTGTCGTATCTCCCGGCTTGAATGAACCCAGAGCTGTCATCAGATCGTAGATGTTCTTGATCACCGTTGTGCCAAGTTTCGTGACGATATCATCACCCTTCAAACCAGCCTTTTCTGCAGCTGAGTTTGCCTTCACGCCGGTAATCCGCAATCCTTGGGGATCGTCGCTGTAGTCTGGTACGACGCCAAACGAAACCTTCAGCGCAATGCTTGACGACTGTGTTGTTGATTGCTTGTCAGCGCCTTGTGTAAACTCAGGACGTGTAGTTGCATCAGCTACGCGGCGGACAATGTTCTCGACCATACTGACGATCGTAGCCTGACCATCGGCATTGATCTTATCGTAGGTATCAGTCGGACGATGGTAATCGCTGTGAAGTCCGGTGAAGAAGAACAGCACAGGAATACTCTTCGCCGTGAATGATGAATGATCACTCGGACCAAAACCATCCGCTGTTGTGGAGATCGTAAACGGTGTACCTGCCTTCGCTGAATCAATCAGAGCAGGCCATACTGGCGAAGTACCAACGCCTTGAATGTTCAGCTTCTGCTTCGTCAGTCGTCCGATCATATCGAGATTGACCATCGCAGCGATCTTCTGGAGAGGAACGGTAGGAGTTGTTACCCAGTGCTTCGAGCCAAGCAGACCCTTCTCCTCGCCACTAAAGCCCATCACCAGAATCGACCGGCGTGCAGGCTTTTCGGAGAAGCGCAGCGCGAGTTCCAGCATGCCTGCTGTGCCTGATGCGTTATCGTCGGCGCCGTAATGGATTGCTGGCGTAGGTGATGCTGCGAGAGAGTTTTCATCGCCCATGCCAAGGTGGTCGTAGTGCGCACCAATCACAACGTACTCACCAGCCACCGATGGGTCGGATCCAGGGATCATTCCAATGATGTTGCTCGTTACACTCTCGGTGAACACGAGCGATGTGGTCACCGTAGCGCGAGTATTCTCAAGAACGAACGACATCGGCTTCTTTGTCTTCTCAATCTCTGTCTCGGCAACGAACAGCGACGTACCCTTTGGCGGAAAAATCTTTGCGCATGATGAGCGACGCGCCTGCAATGCAACGATGCCAGAGTTCTTGCCAAGTCGATCGAGGCCGAAGCGCGCCAGCACATCTGCTGAATCGCCACGCTCGTTAACGAAGATCACAGCCAACGCGCCTTTGTCACGTGCACGCGTTGCTTTTGCGCGGACAGATGATTGTTGCGAGTATGCGGGGTCCTTGGCTGCCCACTTTGGAACACCACGCAGAACAATGACAATCTTACCCTTGACATCAATCGATGCGTAGTCATCATACGTCGCAGAAGAGAGCCCGTAGCCTGCGAAGACCACGTCACCATTGGCTGTACCCGACTCAGAGAACCCCCATGGCTGGTAGTCTAGGCCAACCTTCCAACCCAGCTTCGTTGGTTTAATCTGATCAAGAGGGATGCCAGGACGCTCGATGCGGACCTCGTAGGTGACGGAGTTGTCGGCACCGAGTACAACACCCGACGTCAAACGGAAGGTGTCGCGGTATCCATCACGTCCTGCCGGCTGCACCTGAAACGTCTTCAGCTGCTCGATCAGATACGCTGCTGCGTTCTCGATGCCCCTTGTCCCAGGAGCACGTCCCGTGCAGCTATCCGATGCGAGATACTCTACGTGCTTGTAGAGTCGCATCCCTTCGAGTGTCGCAGGGACTTGAGCAATCAGTTGAGTGCAGACTCCCGTGAGGGTG
>JAURNF010000247.1 GCA_030830285.1 Candidatus Kapaibacterium sp. | reverse complement strand
TCTTTTCGTTGACAAGATCTTCGACGGCTTGGAGTTCATCAGGACGCATGCGCTCGAAGTGCGCGAAGTCAAATCGCAGATAATCCGGGTTCACAAGCGAACCCGATTGTTGGACGTGTGTACCCAAGACGCGACGCAGTGATTCGTGCAGAAGGTGCGTTACCGAGTGCTCGCGCTCAATGTCGCGTCGACGCTCACGATCAACGGTAGCAAGAACACTGTCGCCTGGTGCGATACCAAGCGGCTGATCACAGACGTGAATGATCGCGTCACCCACCTTGCGAACGTCCTCCACACGCACGGTCTGTCCACCCACAGTCAGCGTGCCCGTGTCGCCCATCTGACCGCCCATCTCCACATAGAATGGCGTTTGTGCGAGCACAATCGATGCGCCATCAACGTGAAGGACCTTTGATGTGGCTTCTGTCGTGCTGTAGCCAACAAACTCACTCCCAACATCAAGTGTTGTTGTGATCGCTTCCTGCGCATGACTCTTGCGTGCAGCACGTGAGCGTTCACGTTGCTGCTGCAAGAGCGCAGTGTAGCCTTCTTCGTCAACCTGCAGTCCACGCTCGCGCGCGATCAACTGCGTAAGATCGAGTGGGAATCCAAACGTATCGTAGAGTTCGAATGCATCAGCACCACGCACAACACCGTTTGGTGTGTCGAGCGCGTCAAAGCGCTGCAGACCACGATCGAGTGTGGCGAGGAACGATTCTTCTTCTGCTCGAATGATGCGTTCGATAATGTCACGACGTTCAACGAGTTCTGGGAACACATCGCCCATCGTTTCGCACAGGATTGCAACGTGCTTCCAGAGCACAGGCTCGGTAAGACCCAGGTTGCGTGCATAGCGTGCGGCACGACGAAGAATGCGACGCAGCACATAGCCACGTCCCTCATTGCCTGGATGTGCACCATCGGCGATGGCGAACGACAACGTGCGGATGTGATCTGCGATCACGCGCATCGCAACGCCATCAGGATTGTCGAGCTCCGGACGATAGGAACGTCCGCAGAGATCTTCCGTAAAGGCAATGATCGGCTGAAACACATCCGTGTCGTAGTTCGAATCCTTCTGCTGCATCACTGCGCACAGACGTTCGAAGCCCATGCCAGTATCGACATGCGTAGAAGGAAGGTTTTCGAGCTCACCAGTTGCGGTGCGGTTGTACTGGATGAACACGTTGTTCCAGATCTCAATCACTTCTGGCACGCCCGCGTTTACGAGAGGTCCGCCTGAAAGATCTGGTGTGCGATCGAAATGAATCTCCGTGCATGGTCCACATGGACCCGTATCACCCATCTCCCAGAAGTTGTCCTTCTCGTCGAAGCGATGAATGTGTGTTTCTGGGAGATACGCCTTCCAGATTTCATACGCCTCATCATCGGTGCGATACACCGTTGCGTGCAAGCGTTCTTTCGGCAGCTTCAGTGCTGACGTGAGAAACTCCCACGACCATGCAATTGCTTCCTTCTTGAAGTAATCGCCGAAGCTCCAGTTACCGAGCATCTCGAAGAACGTGTGGTGATACGTATCGTACCCCACCTCTTCGAGGTCGTTGTGCTTTCCACTTACGCGGATACACTTCTGCGTATCAACAGCTCGTGTGAAGTCGCGCTTACCAATACCAAGGAAAACATCCTTGAATTGATTCATCCCAGCGTTCGTAAAAAGCAACGTCGGATCGCCATGTGGCACTACCGGAGCAGATGGCACAACGCGATGTCCGCGCTCTTCAAAGAACGTCAGATAGGCCTGTCGTATTTGTCGTGATGTCATGGGGCGCAAAATACGGGGTTTGCATACATACCGGACAGTCTAAGCTGTCTGGTTGCATTGGCACCGGCTGAAGAGTTCCGTATGTTACTCCCAGACATTTAGGGGGTGTATTGCTTTTGTTTATTTCATGGAGTAGTGATGATCAATATTCTGACCCGCATGGCGTTCACAACGATCTTCGTGCTATCCCTGTTGCTGGCCGAGCAGGTTCAAGCACAGAGTCAAAGTGATCCATGCAATTGTGTGAACCCACAATACATGTTTAACCTCGACATCTGTATCGACAACACACGATACACAGTTGCCACCTATGGCTGTAGAACAGTGCCGCCAATCGGACAACTTCTTGCGCAGATTTGTCCTGGTTCTGATCAGCAGAACCAGTACACGAGTATCACCAAACTTTGCTTTGTAGGAAACAAGCCCGCAACAATCAATGCAAAGTCGGTGTTTGACGCACTATTATGCCGCATGGACCCCTGCAAATTCCCGGGAAACTTTGGAGCTCAAGTTGGACCGATCCCGGGCGACATCTATTGCTGGACGGTCGTGACTCCGAACTGTGTCCGCGTCGTCGATTCCACTGGGTGCATCGAGCGCTGTGGTGATGGATGCTGTGTGCTTGCATCACGATGGAAGCGACAAGCAGATGGTTCGTGTACTCTCGATGTAAAGTCCGCAATGCAAGGAGGAGGCCCAGCAAACTGGTACTGTGGTAAGCCAAGTACGAATTGCGAACAGATACAGTCATGTCAGCCGATCGATTGCTCAAGCCGCGAAACATGCTGCGAGGTGCAACCATGACACAACTAGTTTTTGTGGCTACCCTGTCAGTGATTGCGCGACGCTCGCTAATGTGTATTCTTTGCATCGTAGCGGCAGCGACGAGTATGCTTGGGCAGACCAACGTGGAGCTTGTGCTAAGGTCGAAGGACATTAGAACAACTCAGACCCCTGCTGTAGTGCAACAGCCCAAGAGTGGTACCATATTCGTTGGAATCGCAGGTAGAGGCATTTATCGAGTCGATACCACTACATGGACATTGCATAAGATTCAAGAAGTGCAGGGAACAGCTGCGTATCAGAGCCATTACGTTTCTGCTGGTAGAAGTTTCGCACTCATCTCACAGAAGGGATTTTCTGGAAGTCGGACTTGGAGAATTGATTCAAATGATAGGTTTACGCTTATTGAAACGCCAAACGGAAGCTCTACTGCGTTCGACAGCACAATAGACTGCGACAGGATCATCCTCTCGTCCGACCGTGACGATCGTGTGATATGCTACAGCTATGACTGCGGCGCGAACTTTACGTGTGATACGACCATCGCACGAATACGACAACCCACAGCGGGTGCATCTGTGGTAGAAGACCGTAATCGCAACCTCTTTATGATCTGTCCCGGTAAGCAACGTCGGAAGTTTGATTTGCGTCTGCGCAGTGATCAGTTCAATAGTGAACCCATTCTTGCAAGGGTCGGCACCGACTCGGTGTTGGCGGTTCTCAGCGGTAAGGGAAACCCGGACACATTGTGTTTCGCTTCGCTGCACGACGGCATCTGGGTCCGAAAGTCAACTGTTGTATCAATCGATGGTGTCGACTCTACCATCCCAGTAAAGTCTGTGTTCATTCGTGACAACTTCGAGGGAGATGTGTTGCTGTTCCGTGATGATCCTTCAAACGGTTCATCGTCGTATGCCAGATACGATAGCGGTCGATGGCACAGCGTAGGAACGATTCCGATAAGATACATTAGAGATGCATTAAACGAGCCGTTTGAAAGCCGAGGATCTCGTCGTGCACGTTTGCAATACAGTCGTGCTCAGAAGAGATTCATCGTTGTGCGCTTCAATCCGTACTCGCCATTTGGTTGGGACATCCCTGATAGTTCGAACGTGTTGAGAGCTTCACCTCAGGTAGTTGCTTTCTCAAGTCACTGGCTTGCGTACTATCAGGGTGAAAACGTGATATTGTTTTCAGACACCCACGAACACATGACACTCAATGCTATGGCAGCTACCGATGATGAGCATAAGACCTTGCCTGTACTTATAGGATTCACGGATAGAACAGGTAACCCATTGTACCTTGATCTGGGCGATGACCTCATCGCCCCAGACAAGCACATGGTTGGACGCGTTCGATCGGTGCGGCTGCGAGATGCGCCACAGAGAAGTGTCACCTACCCATCCTTTCTTACGCCTCTTGATTACACCGTTAATGGCATGCGCATGCCATTTGTCGGAGAAAATGAAGTCCTGTTTCCTGGCACCATCGTGCAGAAGCTTGATCGCAACGGGCGATTTACTGCGGTCATCCATGACAGTCCATCGACTGCTGTTGCGAGAATTTCCGACTCATCTATCGTAGTAGCCGGAACCAACAACGTTGTTGTGTATCGCAGCAATGGCAGTCGCGACTCAATGAATGTACTCGCCTTACTGGACACTGCTGGTACGTTGGAGCGGGGCTTTGTAAGTTGGGTTCAGCCACTTCCTTCTGGACGCATTCTGTGTTTCGTGTCTGGTCTGCGTTTACGTGACCCCGACGATCAAACACACACCATACACTCGCCCGGAGGTGTGCTATACAGTGATGATTCAGCAAGAACCTGGAAGCGTGCGGCATACTCGGTAGAGCAACAGTATATGCTTGGAGTCGTTCGACGTTCTACCGGTGAGTTGTTCGCATCAGCGACATCCGTTGTCCGCGATACCACGGGGATGGATTCGAATACTCCTGAATCACTCACGCATGAGATGGATGGTCACGTTGTTCTGCGATCGACAGACGACGGAGCTACGTGGCAGACAGTATACACGTCTAACGTATCCGCCTCATTCCGCTTTATTGGGTTCAGTGGCCTTGAAACAAACGATGGAGCGATGCTACTGTTGTCGCCCTACGGTGCCATTGAGAGCAAGGACGGCGGAGCTACCTGGCATCGACACGACATCGAGGCAGATCTATCTGGAACTGAGATTATCTCGTTCTTTACTCACGATGGTTCTGCTGATGGTGCTGTGTATTACTGCACGAACAATGGACTCTATCGCTCGACAAGAACGACGTCAGTACCAACAGCGTCGAAACAATTACCGCAACTAACGGCCTGCACATGGACGTGTCACACGCAGCAGTGGTCTTCTACATTTGCGCGAGTGCTTCGTTTGCAAGATGCTGTTGGCAAAACACTGAGCATAGAATGCCCGCCAGCCCCGGGAGTATACCGTGTAGAACTGCTCAACGAAGAAGGTATCGTGAGTAAGACAATAGTCGTTACTGGCGAATAGACTGGGGTTACTGGATCCTGCCTTATCTATCTTCGCAGCATGACTGAACTCATACTCCACACGCATGCATTCGCTGCGACATATTCCAAGCCCTTCCATGACAACCCATGGAAGCGAGTCGTTGTCTCGGGTAACCAATGTGATGGAGAATGGAACACTCGTATCGAGCGTTTTACAGCAAAACAGTCGTTCACGGAGCCAAGTGGCGCACTGATAGAAGATATAGGAGCACTTCTCGCGAAGGAACTTTCCCTTGGATGGGGCCAGCTCCTTGTGCAAACGCCTGAACACGACCTTATCATTCTCCAAACGCGCAAAGATAATGGCGTGCAATCCACGACGTTAAAGAGGTCACCATCACGCAAGAACTGGGACAACATCACTGCAGCCCGCACCAAGCGCCACATGCTTGATGCACATGACGATGTAGCGCTCTTGCGAGTGCTCGACCTTGCGGGTGCCGACGGAACGATTCTCTCAGCAATGGCTGACAAGTTCCGTCAGGTGAACCACCTCTGCGCGCAGTGGATGCCGCAGCTGCGTTCCCTCGCTGCGGAACAGCCGGGACGTTCGCTGTCGATCGTTGATGCGGGATGTGGCAAGGCCTATATGTCGCTCGCCCTGATGTACCTCCTCCGTCGTGAAGGCATCACCGCTGAACTGCATGGGGTTGATTCCAACCCGCACGTCATCGAACACTGTCGCAACGCTGCTTCGCAGCTTGAACTTGCGAGTACAACGTTTTCGTGTGGTCCGATTGGTAGTCTCTCGCAGCCGACTGCGTGTGACGTCGTTATCGCGCTCCACGCATGTGATACGGCAACGGATGATGCGCTTGCACTCGCGCTTCGCTTACAAGCATCGCTGATGATCATCGCGCCGTGCTGTCACCACTACGTTCAACAGCAACTTCGATCAGATCGCGTGCCGGAGGCTGCTCGCCCCCTCCTCGATGATGGCATTACGAAGGAGCGCCTGGGAGATCTTCTCACCGATAGCATTCGACGTGATGTGCTGCGTGCCCACGGATTCGACGCACACCTCGAAGAGTTTATCGCACTCGAGCACACGCAGAAGAATGTGCTGCTTCGTGCCACGCGCATCAAACGCAACAAACGCGACCAGCTCCGATGGGCTGATCGCGTTCGTGCGACATGCGAGGCGTGGGGAATACAACCTCGCATTTGCGAGATGGTAGAGTTACCGACTCACGATGTCTGATGTTGATGGTGAATCTGTTGCAACATCTATGTTGCACAACCGTACCCTGCCCCCTCGACGACACACCTACTATCCCTACTTTTGCGGTCTATGAGAATCATCCTCCTTGCCCTGCTAGCTCTACAGTTCACAACAGCTCTTGCACAGCGTGCTGACCGGTATCGCATTGACGTTGATATCGTTAACGTGGTCAATGACCGCGTGCGGATCTCGGTGTGGCCCCCTGCTGTGTCGGCAGACACTGCGATGGTGGTGTTCCCGGTGACGGTGCCGGGTACGTATGAGTCGCATAACTGGTGGAAGTTGGTCCGCAATTTCAAGGCGTTTGACGCTGACCTGCGTCCGCTGACGGTGCGACGTTCTGTCGACTCGCAGTTTGTGATTGAACGTGCGCGGACCCTGCGGTTCTTCTCGTACGAACTTGAAGACTCGTTCGATGATTCAGTAAGCAACATCAGTGTGTTCGCACCAGCGGGAACGAGCTTCGAGCTCGATAGCATCTTTGTGCTCAATCATGGCGGTGTTATAGGATACATCGACGGACTCCAGAAGGTGCCGTTTCAGATCAATGTTCGCCGACCACGCCATCTCTATGGTGGATCTGCTCTGTACATCGCACGAGTTTCGGATACGCTCGACACCTACCTGGCATCGTCGTACGATCATTTGGTCGACTCCCCTGTGCTGTATTCATTGCCCGACACAGCATCGTTCGTCGTCGAGGGTGTTCGCGTACGTGTACAATGCGCGCACTCAGGCACCGACACCGTTGCACCGACATATGCAAAGGAACTCGCCAAGTACACGAAGACGATTGCCAAGTTCCTTCCGTCAATGCCGGTGAGCGACTATGCCTTCTTGTTCTACCTGTGGCGTGGTAACCGCGAGGTAATCCGTGATGCATCCGCGATGGGCGCACTCGAGCATAGTCAGAGCTCGTTCTATTTCCTTGGCTTTAGCAAGCGTCCGATCGGACTCGGTGATATCGCCATTCATGAGTTCCTGCACATCCTCGTGCCGTTGAACCTCCACAGCGAAGAGATCGACGCCTTCGATTTTCGGAATCCAAAGATGTCGCAACACCTTTGGCTCTATGAGGGAACAACGGAGTACTTCGCAACACTTGCACCAGTGCACGACTCAAGCACAAAGGAAGATCGTTTCCGCAAGGAAATGGAAAGCCACCTCCGCTCGCAGCAACGATTGCCGAAAGGATTTTCCTTTACGGAGTTTTCACGCGACGTCTTGAGTGAAGAAGGACAGAGTCTGTATCCAATGGTGTATACCTACGGCGCGGTAAATGCCTTCTTCCTCGACATCGTTATTCGTAATTCTACATCGGGAGAAATGGGTCTGCGTGATGTCATCTATCGTCTGATGCAAGATCACGGACCAAGCCGTCCGTTCCAAGACGACTCGCTGTTTGCACTCATCGAACGTGTGACAAACCCGACCGTGCGAGCATATATGGATCGACACATCAAGGGTAGCGAACCACTACCTTCGGAAGAAGTCTTGAATATGATCGGCTGGAAGTACATTCCTGAAAAGACCACGACGGTGCCTGGATTCGGACTGAAGCCAGACTTTACGCAGCGTAACAAGGAGCTGGTCGTCATTCTCCGTCCAACCGACGAGAACAACCCACTGGGCGCAAAGCCAGGCGATGAACTTGTGTCAATGGAAGGCACCCCTCTCGAGGAACTGTTCAACTCGGCTGCAGGCGCGACCATCATGAATAAGCTTCGCACGCCGAAGATTGGTGACCCGCTCACAATTACTGTGCGTCGCAACGGCGAAGTGCTCGAGCTCAAGGGCACAGCAGCGATGGTCAAGAACATCGAACGTCACTTCATCGACGTAGATACAGCTGCAGCACCATCAAAGGTTGCACTGCGCAACGCCGTGTTTTACAAGTAACGTACGCGGCTTGTCAGTCGTTAGCGCGAACACCAATCGTTGATGCGCTTCTCCAACTCATCATTGGAGTACTGTGGCGTGTCGTACATCCCTGCGACCATGCGTTGACGCATTGCCTCGAAGAGCGACACTGCGCAGGCGACAGAAATGTTGAGTGACTGAATCATCCCAACCTGTGGGATAATCACATTGCCATCGGCAGCATTGCGTGCCTCTTCCGACACACCGTCGTGCTCGTTGCCAAACACCAGCGCTACCGGTTGCGTCAGGTCAACATCAAACAACGACACAGCGTCGCTGGACATGTGCGTCGTGTAGATTTTGTACCCTTGTTGGCGTAGCTGCGAATAACAATCAGCGACAGTTTGATGCAGGTGTACGTCTACCCACTTACGGGCACTTGCAGATGACTTTCCTCCCAGCTCAGGGAACGTCGTGCGTCCGTAGTAGATCCCATGCGCATCTGCAACGCCAACGGCATCGCACGAACGAATCACCGCACTGACGTTGTGTGGATCGTGGACGTTTTCGAAGACCACCGTGAGTGACGGTTGGCGACGGCTCAGCGCTGCCGCGAGTCGGGCACGACGCTCAGGGGTAATTGACTCAGGACTCGGCACGGGTGCTTACTTATCGGCCTCACCCATCACAGGGTCGATGCTACCAATAATCGCTACAACGTCCGATACCATCGCACCTTCGGCCATGAACTTGAGTGCCTGAAGGTTCGACGACGACGGCGAACGGATCTTCAACTTCCAAGGATGACCTGTGCCATCGCTAACGATGAAGAAGCCAAGCTCACCCTTCGGCGACTCAATTGCTGTGTATGTCTCGCCCTTCGGTGGCATCGTACCGAAGTTGATCAACATGAAGTCGTTGATCAACTCTTCCATTTTCGTGTAGATCTCTTGCTTGCGCGAGAGCACAAGCTGCGGTTGATCTTCAGCAAGCACTGGCGTGCGCGGCATTTGCTCGAGCTTATCAATGCACTGGTGACAGATCTTCATCGATTCCCAGATCTCTGCATTCCGCACCATGTAGCGCGAGTAGCAGTCACCATCGTTGCGCGTGATAACGTCGAACTCAACTTGATCGTAGAACATGTATGGCTCGTCACGGCGAAGGTCACGCGCGATACCCGAACCACGAAGTGTCGAACCAGTCAACCCGAGATCGATTGCCTTGTCAGCAGGAATAAAACCAACACCTGCCATACGATCGACGAAGATGCGGTTACGGTTGACCAAGCGCTCAACTTCCGACATACGCTCTGGCAACTGATTGAGCCATGCACGGATGTCGCGCATCACATCATCGGCGATATCGTTCGCAACACCACCAATGCGAGAGAAGCTCGTTGTGAAACGTGCACCGCAAATGCGCTCAAACAAATCGTACTGCTTCTCGCGCTCGGTAAACGTCCACAAGAACACTGTCATTGCACCAACGTCCATCGACGTTGCGCCCATCGCAAGGAGGTGCGACGAGATACGTGCCAGTTCGCTCACCAGCATACGGATCCACGTTGCACGCTCAGGCACGTGAACGCCCGCTGCCTTTTCGATTGCAAGACAGATACCAACGTTGTTCGACATCGGTGAGATGTAGTCCAAGCGGTCTGTGTGCGGGATAAACTCGTGGTAGGTGCTTGCTTCTGCAATCTTTTCGAAACCGCGGTGGAGGTAGCCCAACTCAGGCACGCACTTTACTACTGTTTCACCGTCAAGGCGAAGCAGTACGCGGAGCACGCCGTGTGTTGCAGGGTGCTGTGGACCCATGTTGAGAACCATGTCGTTCTCAAGCGGATCCTCAAACATTGCAACTGTGTCCTTGTCCTGCACTTCACGCAAGATTTTGCTCTGACGGAGCTTCTCAACGCGTTCAATCGTCGCCGTATTCGTTACCGGTACACTCATGATGGTATTGTCGTGTGCTGGTGAGTGGAAAACCTCTAAACGCCATTGGATCGCGTCTGCGTTCCAAAGCGCGGGAAATTACGGAATTCCGATGGCTTTCGTGTGACAGAGGAGCTCGGCTCGTGAACTCTGTCGTTGTCGCGGTGGTTGAACGCGACCAACATGGTGTGGGCGAGGTGGGACTTGAACCCACACGTCCTTGCGAACACGGGCTTCTGAGACCCGCCTGTCTGCCAATTTCAGCACTCGCCCATGCTGCAGCGGAGAGGGAGGGATTCGAACCCTCGAAAGGATTGCTCCTTTAACGGTTTTCGAGACCGCCCGATTCAACCACTCTCGCACCTCTCCACATCGCAGTCTTTTATGGGGCCGCAAAGATAACATTCACGACGTAATGTCGTGCATGAGATTCAGGTACGAAACGTATCGCTCCTCATCAATCAGTCCATCCTCAACTGCTTGCTTGACCGCGCAACCGGGCTCGTGCGTGTGTGAACAGGGGGTGAAACGGCACTGAGAGGCGAATTCCGCGAACTCCTCGAAGTAAAAGGGAAGCTCCTCTTTCCCAAGCTCGAAGATGCCGAACTCACGGATTCCGGGCGAATCAACAACCATTCCCCCACTCGACAATGGAATCACAATGGACGACGTGGTGGTATGCTTTCCCTTGAGATACTTGGTTGAGATCTCACCTACACGTTGTCGCGAATCCGTCAGCTCGTTGATCAGCGACGACTTCCCTACGCCCGACGGACCCGTGAGAAGCGTCGACGTATCTGCGAGTGCTTCGCTGAGCTCGTCGAGTCCTTCCTGGGAACGGGCGCTGACCATGATCACGGGGATTTGTAGCAGATCCCAATACGTCCGGAGGTCGTCGAGAATGTCCTCTCGGTCTTCCTCGGTAAGGAGATCACATTTGTTGATGACGATGAACGGACGGAGATCCCCTTTGTCGGCAGCAATCAGATACCTGTCGATGAGCCGCTTATTATACCCAGGCAACACAGCAGCCATCACGATTCCAAGCTGCTCAACATTTGCCACCAGCACTTGCTCGCGCTGTTGGACACCTGCAGCCTTACGTGACAGAACCGTATCGCGCTCGTCGACTTTGACAATGGAGCAGGCCTTGTCGCCATGCTCGGTTACCTCGGCCTCAGGCTCAATCCACACCCGGTCGCCTACGGTCACCAATGTCGTGCCCTCTGGAGCATCGATGATCCCCGATACCGACGCTACCCAATACTCAGCGCCTGCGTTCACGAGCCATTTTGGACCAAGGGGCGATATCACAACGCCTTGGAGTGCTTGGGCTGACACGGTCGAGCCGGATTTTACACGGGTCTTGGTTCGGTCAAGTCGCTTGGCACGCTCTCGCGTACGACCACGGTAGTCCAACGGCTGTTCGCCATCGTCTTCGGGGTCAACATTGGGTATCCTACGTGCCACAGAACCATCAAAAAGTGTGGAGAAAAGTTGACACGTCGCCCTTCGCGGTCGTATCTTTCTGGCAGTTGAAATTCAAATTACTAGGAACACGTTGAACTATCGGTGGATCAGCCGGGAATGTAACGATGAGCATGCCGTCCAAGAAATAATAACTGCGCTAGGAATCCCCCGCCCGATTGCACAAGTGCTTGTCGGACGTGGGATTGATACGATCGATTCTGCCCGCCGGTTCTTTGAACCCTCCCTTGAATTCCTCCACTCACCGTGGGAGATGGATGGGATGGAGGCGGCTGTAGATCGTATCGAGCGTGCCATCACCAACCAAGAGTTGGTGTGGATCCACGGAGATTACGACGTGGACGGTACATCGAGCGCTGCAATGATGCTTCACTTTTTGCGAAGCATCGGCGCCAATGCGAGCTATCACATTCCAAGTCGCCTTGAAGAGGGTTTTGGCTTCACGCCTCAATCTGTCGAGCGAGCACGCGCGGCAGGTGCCTCTGTTATTGTTACCGTCGACGTCGGCGTTACGGCGTCGAAGGCCGTTGATGCTGCGAACAAGGTTGGCATCGACGTCGTCGTGTGCGACCACCACCAATCGGCCGAGGACATTCCTTCTGCACTGGCAATTCTCGACCCCATCAAGCCTGGCTGCTCGTATCCGTTTAAGGGGCTCGCAGCATGTGGCGTGGCGTTTAAGCTGATCCAAGCCTTAGCCGAACGCCATGGTCACCCAGAACTGGCCTTTGCCTACCTCGACTTTGTGGCAATCGCCTCTGCTGCCGATATCGCCCCTCTCACCGATGAGAACCGAATTCTCAGTCACTACGGCTTGGAACTCCTCAATGCATATCCTCGTCCTGGGTTCAAGGGGCTTGTCGACTGCGCTGGATTGCACCTTGGTCAGCTCACGAATGCAAGCGTGATCTTTGGTCTGGCACCTCGCATTAATGCCGCTGGACGCCTCGGTGACCCACGTAGGGCCGTCGAAATGATGATCCAGTCAGACGAGCTGAAGGCGTTCAACATCGCGCAGCAACTCGAACACGACAACCGCCTGCGCCGCACGATTGACGAACAAACGTTCGAGGAGGCAGCCAAAGCAGCCGAGGCTCAGCTGTCGGTTAAGAGCGGACGTTCCCTCGTGCTGCATGCAGATCATTGGCATGCGGGGGTAATCGGCATCGTTGCCTCCCGCTTGGTGGAACGCTACCATGTTCCGTCGATCATGCTGACGACAATCGATGGTATCGCCAAGGGATCTGCTCGATCGGTCAAAGACTTCGATATCCACGGCGCTCTGAAACAATGCGAGGATCTGCTCCTCGAGTTCGGTGGACATAAGCACGCGGCTGGACTCTCTCTTAAGGTTGAAGCTATCCCGGAACTCCAACGCCGTATCGATGAAATTGCAGCCGAATCGCTGACCGATGAGATGCTCAAGCCTGAGATCATCATTGATGCAGAACTTCAGCTCAACGAGCTAACCCCAGACTTTTTCAATGCGTTGGGCAAGTTCGCACCGTATGGCTACAAGAACCATCGTCCGGTGTTTCACACATCAAATGTGTCGACGGCTGGTGGGGTGAAGATTGTTGGAAACAACCATTTGAAGTTCCGAGCCCTTCAACGCGGCTTCGCAATGGACGCGATTGGCTTCAACTTGGGCCACCGCATCAACGATTGTGGTCACGGACGCCCCTTTTCGTTGGTCTACACCCTCGAAGAGAACTTCTTCAATGGCACGTCAACGCCTCAGTTGCGGATCAAAGACCTTCGTCCAGACTAACCCCGCTGATTACCGCCCATGCGCTCTCATCTCGTCCGTCAGGGCACGATTACAAACGTTAGCCAATCGTCGCAGAGCGTTGAAATAACAGATAGTAACGGCGTTATCCACACGCAAGAAATTCGACCTCGTATCCCCGACGCGGTGTGGTTGTCCACATGTGGATATCTCCGTGGATTAGGTGTCAACGTTGTCGAAACTGAGCACGGCGGCGAGCTCACGATACTTCTGCCCGACGTGTTGGTGGACGTGTCAGAAGCCGCCTCCGCAGTTGGAACGAGTTACACGGCCCACCTCGTACGACGTCTGCGAGGGGCGAGTGCACTGACCACGACCGTGGAGGGCTCGCTGATCAATGGGATCTTCGATTTGATCGTGCAGGATGGCGAGATTTCAGACGACACATGTGTCGACCGAGCCATCTCGACGCGTCCACTCGCGATGGCCCTCCTTGCACGCATGGGTCGGTCGGCCGAGGTCGAGGCGCAGGTGCGCGCGTCGATCCCCGCGTTGCGACAGATGCGAGATGCCTGGCGCGATGAGCGCATGAACCTCGAGCCGTTCTACATGTCGCCTCGCTGGGGTCTCCAGGGTCGGGCTGACATTGTGCGGCGGAGTGACAGTGGCGTACACGTGGTCGAAATGAAGGCAGGAAGCGTCCCCTCTGGAGCTGAACAGGTGCGCATGGATCATGCAGCTCAGGTGGCAGGATATGCCGCCATGATGGGTAGCATCGAGCCAACCCATACGATTGAGACATCTGTCTGGTACGTTAAGGCAGCAGTGAATCCGTTGCGATCAATTGCTGCGCATGAAGCCATCGGACAGCTGATTGGGGCACGGAACACGATTGTGTTGGCTGACATTGCCCTGCAGCATGGAAGCATTGCCCCACTGCGATGGCTTGGAAACGTTGCCGAGGGTGGCTCGTCGTACGAATATCAGGCAGTTCAAGAATTGCGGTCGGCGCTGCACACGTGCGACAAGACAGAGATCCTCGCACTGCGGGCGTGGATGTCGATGGCGGCAGGAATGCACATGGCAACCCGGGTTGGTGGACATGGACAGAGATCACTCGCGGATGTGTGGCTCGTGCCGTATGACGATAAGCGTACTTCGCCCAACGTGCTTGTGGATCTGACAGTTGACCATGAGGCATCCGACCTGTCGTCGTTGCACATCGTGTTTCATCGTCCACCGTCGCGAGGCGACACAGCCATTCGAATCGGTGATCAAGTGTTGGTGTATCCGCGGCCACACGACCTCGCCTCGCCATGCGACGCCGCTATGTACAAGGGTGTTGTCCGCAATGTAACGGCGGGTACAATCCAGCTGGCCTTTCGCAATAAGTTCATCGAGCCACATGTGTTTGACGAGTCTACATGGGTGATCGAACAAGACGTAATGGATGGCTCTGCGAAGTCGCTCTACGCTGGGTTGCGAGCATTCATCAATGCAAATCCTCGAACACGCGCTGTGCTGCTTGGACGAACCATTCCTCATCACCAGGCAATCAACAACATTGAAGCCCATGCGTGTACGCCACAGCAGCGAGATGTTATCGAGCGTGCTCTCGCAGCACGCGAACTGCTGCTGATTCAAGGTCCACCAGGAACCGGCAAAACATCAACGATCATACGTCGAACCATCCGTGAACTCATGCGAGATTCACACGAACGTATCCTCGCCGTTGCCTACACAAATCGCGCAGCAAACGAATTGTGCGCAGTCCTTGATCGCAATCAAATCTCCTACCTACGTCACGGAAGCGTCGAGGGCGCAGAGGGCGCGCATGCGATTCCGCACTTGGCGCGTAGTATGCCGTCCGACGACCTCGCACAAAGCATCTCATCGGCGCGTTGCATCGTTGCAACTGTTCAATCGATGTATTCGGGAAGCGAGATCTGGGACTTCGGTGAGTTCACCACTGTGATTGTCGATGAGGCCTCGCAGATTCTCGAACCCGCCTTGTTGGGAATCACCAGTCGTGTGCCTCGCGTGATCCTCGTTGGTGATCACTGCCAGCTCCCGCCGGTGCTTGCACTCAATCCTGAGAGCGTGCAAACAACGAGCAGCGATCTCAATGCGCTTGGGTTGACATCACTTGATCGGTCGGCGTTCGAACGACTCCGCGAGCGCGCAGAGCTCAACAACGACCCTCGCACCAGCGCCATGCTCACGCAGCAGGGCCGCATGCATGCCGACATCATGCATGTGGTGTCAGACACGGTGTACGACGGTCATCTCGATACGCTTCTTCCCTGGCAACGTGATCTATCGCCAACTCCATGGCACGACATACTCCCCCACCGAACAGTGCTCATGTCTGTTGAGAGCGACGATCAGGCAGCAGCAGAAGCTGCATGTATCGTGCGCCTAGTAACGATGCTCTTCGAGCAAGCGGAGAAGGTTGGGCTCGAGCTCGACCTTGGTGTGATTACACCCTTCCGGATACAGAATGCACGGATTCGCGATCTGTTTCCAAGCAGCATCCGCGATATCGTAACTGTTGATACTGTTGAACGATTCCAAGGCAGTGAGCGCGATATCATCATCTACGGCACGGCCGTGAGTACAAGCGCCGACCTCGCGTCGATCGAGGCCGAGATCATGCTACACGGACGCAGTATTGATCGCAAACTCAACGTCGCGATGACGCGCGCTCGCAGCCAGCTGGTCGTCGTTGGTAACGAGCGCGTCCTTGCAACATCTGCTTCGTATCGCGAAGTACTCAGCCGGTTGCACCACATGTCCTGTCCAT